>CATLEQ010000233.1 GCA_949915905.1 uncultured Lachnospiraceae bacterium
GTTTCAGCAAGAGGAAACGACCCTTTCCAAATTGATTCAAGCGTCCGTCCAGCCTCTGCTCGTGCCGATGGAGCTTCGGCAGCAAGTGCTGGACGTGCAGGCGGACGGAACATGCGTCTGTGACATTTCATGGACGCGCGAGGCACTTGCCAATATCGTGAAAAATTGTATGGAGCACACGCCGGATGGCGGACAAATCAAAGTACGGGCGGCTGAAACCGTGCTGTATAGTGAAATTGTCATTTCGGACAACGGGACGGGAATCGACGAGGAGGATTTGCCGCATATTTTTGAGCGGTTTTATAAA
Source organism: uncultured Lachnospiraceae bacterium (assembly GCA_949915905.1). Taxonomy (GTDB): domain Bacteria; phylum Bacillota; class Clostridia; order Lachnospirales; family Lachnospiraceae; genus Schaedlerella. The sequence goes on from CATLEQ010000233.1 coordinate 308, forward strand.
GGGAAAAATGCAACTGAAACGAGCTTCGGAATTGGACTTGCCCTGGCAAGGATGATTGTTGCCGGGCAGAATGGCACGGTCAAGGTGAAAAACCAGGTGTCTGGCGGGGCGGAGTTTACAATTCGGTTTTACAAGGGAACCATTTGAAAGTTTTGTCGTATTACATTTGGTGACGGATTTGTCATTTTTAAGTCATCGGCGTGTCACGAAAGCGGGATATAATAGGGATGTAAAATGATATGGATGCGCGGATGTCAGTATTTGGAGCCATAAAAGCGGTGTTTGACGGAATTTGCGCATCGATATGAAAAAGGAGATGCGAACGATATGGAATTATTGAAGGTAGAGCACCTTTGCAAGACTTATGGTCAAGGTGAAAACCAGGTAAAGGCCTTGGATGACGTGTCCTTTTCCGTGGACAAGGGAGAGTTCGTCGCCATCATCGGGCCTTCCGGTTCGGGAAAATCGACCTTGCTGCATATTTTGGGCGGGGTTGACCGTCCGACGGGTGGAAAGGTGTATATGGACGGATGTGACGTGTACGCGCAAAATGAAGAGCAGCTGGCCATTTTTCGCCGCCGCCAGGTCGGGCTCATTTATCAGTTTTATAACTTGATTCCGGTGCTGAACGTAGTTGAAAATATCACGCTGCCGGTGTTGATGGACAAGCAGGAGGTGAACGAGGAGCGGTTAAATGAACTGTTAGACATTTTACAGTTGAAAAACCGGGGGGAACATTTGCCGCAGCAGCTTTCCGGAGGCCAGCAGCAGAGAGTGTCGATCGGCCGTGACTTGATGAACGCGCCCGCGGTGGTGCTCGCGGACGAGCCGACGGGAAACCTGGACAGCAGGAACAGCCAGGAAATCGTGGAACTTTTGAAATTTTCCAACCGCAAGTATCATCAGACGTTGATCGTCATCACGCATGACGAGAACATTGCCTTGCAGGCGAACCGCATTCTTGCCATCGAGGACGGGAAAATCGTGCGGGACGAGGTAATCCGCAAAATGTCGGCACGTCATGGAGAAGAAAGACATGAAAGCGGAAGTGTGCAAAAAGACGGGGACGTGTGTGGAGATGAGGTGACGCGCAGATGAGCAGGGAAAAGCAGGGGAAAAATTCCGGCGCGCGAACTTTGCCGTTTGGAGACCCGTTTTGCAAGGTGACGCTGGAATCCTTAAAGAAAAACAAGACACGCACGGCAGTGACCATCATCGGCGTCATACTGTCTGCCGCCATGATTTGCGCGGTGACGACCTTTGCCTGCAGCGTGCTGCAATATGCCGTGGAGTATGCCATACATGAGACGGGAAACTGGCATGGAAGGGAGCAAGGGACTTCCTATGAGACGTATGAAAAAATAAAATCGGACGCGGAGGTTGCGGATGCCGTATATTTTCAGCAGTTTGGTTATGCAAAGCTGGAGGGATGTACCAATCCTTACAAACCGTACCTCTATCTGCTCGGTTCGTCAAAGGAGGCGGCAGACACGTTGCCGATTCATTTGATATCCGGGCGTTATCCGACCGCCCCGGGTGAGATTTTGCTGCCGGAGCATTTGGAGACATATGGCGGGGTGGAGTACAAGATTGGTGATACGTTTACGTTGGAGTTGGGAGCTCGCATGCAGGACGGTCATGAAATGACGCAGGATGATCCGTGTTACTATACGATGGCTGACGGGGAGTCCGTGACGTATGACGAGGAAATCGCGGTAAGAGAGACGCGCACCTTTACCGTGGTCGGCATTTGTGAACGGATAAGCTGGCTGTTTGAAGATTACTATGCGCCGGGTTATACGGCGTTTACGGTAGCGGATGAAACGCCTTCGGATGCGTATTGCTATGATGTCTACTTTCGTATGGGGCACATGCCGGACATTTATGATTACATGGAGAATCACAATCTGACGGGGGGACGAAACAGTCAGCTTTTGCTTTACTCCGGTGTTTCTAGATATGACAGTTTACGCGTCACGCTGTACAGTCTGGCGGCCATTGTGATTGTGTTGATTATGTTCGGCTCGATTTCGCTGATTTACAATGCGTTTTCCATTTCGGTATCCGAGCGCACGAAGCAATTCGGCCTGCTCGCGTCCGTTGGCGCGACGAAAAGGCAGCTTCACAAAATGGTATTGTTTGAGGCGTTGTGTGTAAGCGGGATTGGAATCCCGGTCGGGGTATGTTCGGGAATCGTCGGAATCGGAGTCACTCTGGTACTTTTGGAAAATCAGTTTTTGGAGATGGGATTTCCGATGAAAATGAAACTGGCGGTATCTCCGATGTCAATCGCGGCGGCTGTATTTATTGCACTTGTAACGGTGTTGATATCCGCATGGATTCCGGCCAAACGCGCGACAAAAGTTTCAGCAATCGAGGCAATCCGTCAGAACGCGGATACCGGTGAAAATCAAAAGGCATTGAAAACGGTCGGGTGGGTATACAAATTGTTTGGATTGCCGGGAATGCTTGCCGACAAATATTACAAGCGCAATCGGAAACGGTATCGGGCAACGATTCTCAGTCTGTTCATGAGCATAGTTTTGTTCGTGTGCGCGTCGGCATTTACCGAGTATCTGCTGGTCGCGGCGGGCGGGGGCTTAAGCGAAGTCGGATATGACTTGTGGGTCGGGCTTCCTGATGAAGATTTTGAGAAGATGACAAAGGAAGAATTGTTGCAGGGTCTGCAAAACGTGGAGGGTGTCACTGACGCGGCAATGCTTAAAAAAGATTATAAAAAAGCAAGAATTCTCGAAAAACATTTGACAGAGCAGTGCCTGGATACGTTGTATCGGTGGGGAAGCCGGCCAAAATACCTGGATGACAAAGAGGTGTGCCTGGATCTCTATATTGAATTTGTTGACGAGGAATCGTTTCGAAGTCTTTTGAAGGCGCAGGGGCTAAACGAACGGGAATATATGGATTTTGAGCGTCCGAAGGCAGTGGTGTTGGACGGGATACAGGCATTTAACACGGATGCGGGGCGTTATGAAACGACCAACCTTTTAAAATCCGGAAACTTTGAAGTGACGGCGGTCACGGCCAAGGAGCATGATGGTTATTGGTTTTGGGGCGAGACGGAAAATGAAAACGGCGAATTGGTGGTTCGATATGAGAAAGACAATACCGGCCAGCCGGAAGAGGGCGCAAAATATCTGGATGTTTTGCCCGAGGAGGCGTATGACCTGACCGTGTTACAACTAGGGGACGTTATTTACGACAGAATCTATTACCTGCCGGATAATAAAGACGGCATCGTCCTGCTTTATCCTCTAGGTGCCGAGAAGACATTGTTTCCAGATGAGAAAATAGAAGAAAATGGATATGAATATTATCTTCTCTCGGAAAACCACAAGGTGAGTTGTCAGGAAATCCAGACGTTTTTGAAGGAAAATAAACTCAATGAGAACGGCGTGTTTGACGCGGCGGAGCAAGAGGAGACGGATCGCAGCATGATCACGGTCATCCGCGTGTTTGCGTACGGTTTCATCGTGCTTATTTCCCTGATTGCCGTGGCCAACGTGTTTAACACGATTACGACCAACGTACATCTGCGACGCCGGGAATTCGCGATGCTAAAATCCGTCGGAATGGCGGAGCGGGACTTTTACCAGATGATGAATCTGGAATGCGTTCTTTATGGGATTCGGGCAATCTTGTATGGGCTTCCCGTGTCGATAGGGGTATCGTTTTTGATTTGGAAGACGGTGTGTTCGGTGTACGAGGCACGGTTTACACTGCCGTGGACGGCAATCGCAATCGCGGTGTTTAGCGTCTTCGCGGTAGTGTTCGTGACGATGCTGTATGCGGTGAAAAAGGTGAAGAAAGAAAATATCATGGACGCGCTGAAAAATGAAAATCTGTGAGGCGTAAAAGAGGGGGCGGGGAATCCGGGCAGGTGGACGAAAAGGCGGCACCGCTGACACTTTTGCAAATTTGTGATGTGATGGACGAGGTGCGGGAGAACTGGTGAGATATCAGATGCGTAAAAGGAGTAAGAAAAATATTGTGGTTTAAAAATCAACATTTATTTGAGAAAAATTCTCGAATAAATGTTGATTTTTTAAAAATTCTGCGTATAATAGGATTAGGAGGTAAAGTGCTATGCTGATACAATTTCGTTTTAAAAAATTTAAATCTTTTAGAGATGATGCCATTTTAGATTTTTCTGCAACTAAAATTACGGAACACTCTGATAGGGTTATTTCTGCCGGATATGAAAAACTGTTGCCTGTGGCAGCTATTTTTGGCGCTAATGCAAGTGGCAAATCAAATGTAATTGAAGCTTTTCGTTATATGATGACCTATGTGCTAGAGTCCTTTTCATATGGCGGCGATCCTGATAATAGAAAAAATAGAAGTAGAAAGTTGAAATATACTCCGTTTCTGTTTGATGACACCAGTAGAGATGCCGAATCTTCTTTTGAAGTTTACTTCATGGATACTGAAGAAGGTAGATTTAAGTCATATAACTATGGATTTACACTGAATCAGAATGGCGTTATTGAAGAGTGGCTAAATTCAAAAGCCAAGACTGCCCGTGAATACAAACAAGTTTTTTATCGTAACGGAGGCGAGCTAGATTTGTCCGGACTTCCGCCTAAGAGTCAGGAACTCATTCGGATTTCTTTGGCTAGGGAGGCACTTATTGTTTCTTTGGGAGCAAAACTAAAAATTACGAAGCTGAAATACATCCGAGACTGGTTTTATAATATAAATTTTGCTAACTTTGGTAATCCTTATGAGAATGTGTTTCTTTCTTCCCTTATCCCAGAAGGATTTACAGAGGATAAAACGGTTCAAAGTAAAGTTGTGGCATATTTCTCGTCTTTTGATCCTTCTATCGTTGGATTTAATGTCGAGGTTATGAAAAGTGAAAATGAAGAGTCCCAAAATGTTAAAATTGATGCGATTCATCACATGATTAGCGGAGGAACGGCTTCTATACCGTTGGAAGAAGAATCTGATGGAACTTTGAAGATGTTTGCTTTATACCCTGTTTTGCAGGATACTTTGGATAATGGTGGCGTATTGTTGGTTGATGAATTGAATGCCAGGCTGCATCCTTTGCTGGTCAGAAGTTTCCTGATTACTTTTTTAAATCCAGAAATCAACCAAAAGCATGCCCAGTTGGTATTTACGACCCATGATTCATGGCAGCTTTCCAATAATCTGCTCCGACGAGATGAGATTTGGTTCACTGAAAAAGATAATAGTGGCGTTTCCGCACTTTACTCACTTGCTGATTTTGTAGATGAAGAGGGCATAAAAATACGGAAAGATGAAAGCTATGAAAAAAACTATTTACTTGGCAAATATGGTGCAATTCCTACATTGAAAAGTTTTGATATGTTCAGGGAGGCGTGAGTATGGCAAAAGCAGATAGGAAGGGAAAACGTAAGGGGCGGGATAGTTTTCGTACAAGAATTCCAGATTTGGGGTATTATTTTATTGTAACCGATACAAAGGAAACTGAAGAAAAATATATGTATGGTCTCCGGGATTCGCTCCCTAAGGATTTACAAGGACGAATTGTTATTAAAGTTTCTAAAGCTAAAACAGATGAACTTGTTACGGCATGTAAGGAACAAGCTGCTTTGGAACCTCAATATGGGGAGCCTTGGATTGTATTTGACCGTGACCGGATTGTTCGTTTTGATCAGATTATAGAATCTGCCAAACAAGAAGGCGTTAATGTGGGTTGGTCAAATCCATGTATTGAGATATGGTTTGATGCTTACTTTGGAAGAATGCACAGTTATCAGGATTCTGTTACATGCTGCCGGGAATTTGCAAACACTTTTGAGAAGAAAACCGGACAAGAATACAAAAAATCCAGCAATCAGATTTATACCATGCT
>CATLEQ010000234.1 GCA_949915905.1 uncultured Lachnospiraceae bacterium
TCACACATTATAACCGGTTAGGGTTTCAATATTGGCGCGCCAATAACTGTAATCACGATTATCTGTCGGGGTATTATGACGATAATAATAACCAACGGTTTCCGATTGAAGGTTATGCGCCCGAAGGGGAAACCACGTTGGCGTTACAATTTTTGGAGCAGGTAGTGGGGGAGCGGCGTAGCGGGAAATGTCGATTCGACGAGGTGCAAGATGGAGAACGAAAAAGCGAGGCACAAAGGAAACCGTTTGCATTGTTCTTAGGATATGGGGCGCCGCACGATCCTTATCTGAGATTGCCGGAGCCAAAGAAAAGCGAGACATTATGCCGAAATGTGACGTTTCGGGAGAATGTCTCGGAGCCGGTGCGGGCAGGGGAGGTATCCATTGAACCGTATGACTTGCAAAAGTTTTATGCCGGTTATTATGCCCACATCGAACTGATTGATCGGCAGATTGGAAGACTGATGAAATGGTTGGATGAAAGCGGATTGTCTCAAGATACGATTTTTGTGTATACGTCTGACCACGGAGACATGTTGGGCAGTCATGGATATTTGAACAAGCAGATGTATTTTGACGAAAGCACCAGAGTACCGTTCGTGATAAGCTGGCCGGGACATATTCCGGCGGGAGAGCGGGGGCAGCTTTTGTCGTTGATCGATGTGGCACCGACGCTGGCCGGTTTGGCCGGACTACGATTTGAATCTAAAGTGGACGGACATGATTTGAGTGGGGAAATGAAAGATCCTTCGCGAAAAGGGCAAGAATATGTGTACTTATATAGTTATGTGCCGTGCCATCAGGCGAAGAATCGGGAATTGCCGTCATGGAGGGCATTGACCGACGGAAAGCGGCTGTTGGTGACAAACCAGGAAGGAAAGGCCGTGTGCATGTATGATATGGAGGCGGATCCGTTTCAAACATGTGACATCGTGGAAAATCCGGCCTGGCGCAAGCAAAAGGAACGGATGATGGAAATGTTGGAAAATGAGGTGCGTCTGCATGACGGCTACATACCATGGCAGGAGTTGCTAAAGCGTCACCATCTTGATGAATTGTGGCAGGAGAGTGAGATATTTTTTGCCGGTTTATTTACACATTAAGTTATGGTTTCAGGAGGAAAGTACTTTTAAAACTTTATATTTTTTAAAGCTTTATATTTTTTAAAACTTTATATTATGAAAGAAAGGGGGAATATCCGATGCGGGAGGAAAATTTAATTACCGCCAAAAAAATCTGCAAGTCATTCGGACCGACAAGGGCGCTGATCGATGTTGACATTGAGATTCGCCGGGGTGAAATCCGAGGGCTGATTGGTGAAAACGGTTCCGGGAAATCCACGTTTTCGTCACTCGTGGCAGGCTTGCAGAAAGCTGACAGCGGCGAACTGTACCTCAAGGGCGAACCGTATAGCCCAAAGGACATGGTGGACGCGCAGCGGCATGGAATCAGCATGATCGTGCAGGAGATGGGGGCGATACCAGGAATCACGGTGGCATCCAACATTTTTGCCGGACGGCTTGGCGAGTTCTCAAAGTTTGGAATTCTCGATTGGAAAAAAATCAATCGTGCCGCGGATGCCGTGCTGGCGGACATTGGGGCACCGGACATCCGGGGCGACATGATGACGTCGGTGCTCAATTTCGAGGATCGTAAAATCGTGGAGATAGCAAGGGCGATGTCGACGGGGCCGGACGTGCTCATCATTGACGAGACGACCACGGCGTTGGCGCAAAAAGGACGCACCATCATTTATAATTTGATTCGCAGAATGCATGAGGAAAACAAGGCGGTGTTTTTCATCAGCCATGACTTGGACGAGTTGATGGAGGTCTGCAACACGATTACGGTGCTGCGTGACGGGGTCATCATTGACACGCTGGACCAGGAAAGCATGTCGGTGGAACGGATGCGTAAGCTGATGGTTGGCCGTGAGATTAACGGTGAGTATTATCGGGCCGATGTAAGTGGCAGCAGCGAGAGCGAGGTATTGTTAAAGGCGGATCACATTTCCGTCAGGCCGTGGTTTCAAAACATTTCGCTGGAGGTTCACGCGGGCGAGATTTTGGGGTTTGGCGGTTTGTCAGGCAGCGGCATGCATGAAGTGGGGCGGGCGTTGTTCGGCATTGACAAGGTGCTGACCGGTTCGGTGACACTGCCGCGGAAAGGGAAGGAAATTACGTCCCCGCAGTCTGCCGTGAAAAATGGGATGGCTTATATTCCAAAGGACAGGGACAATGAATCCATTGTCTTGACGGGTTCCATTGCCTACAATATCTTGGTGCCGGTCTGGGACAAGTTGGAAAATAAAGTCGGCTTTATCCGCCCAGGCGAGGAAGAGAGAGTGGTGCAAGAGCAAATCGGAAAGCTCGGCATCAAATGCCGTAACGGCAAACAATTGGTCAAGGAACTTTCCGGTGGTAACAAGCAGAAGGTGGCATTTTCCAAATGGCTGGGTAATGATTGTGATGTTTTCATCATGGATTGTCCGACCAGGGGAATCGACATCGGTGTCAAGACGGACATGTATCGGTTGATGGAGCGATTAAAAAAGGAAGGCAAGGGCATTGTCCTGATTTCGGAAGAATTGCCCGAGCTTTTAGGAATGTCTGATAGGGTGCTGTTGTTTAAAGACGGAGTGATTTCCAAGGAATTTAAACGTGAGGAACAACTTGGGGAGCATGACGTGATTGAATACATTATTTAGGAAGGAGGGAGAGGGCATATGGGCGGTAAGCAAGTGTCAAGAACGAGTGAGGAAAATTTGCTGATCCAACAGCAGCTTGATAAAAAGGCGCGGCAAAAGGATTTGGTGATGAATCTGATTCCTTACGCGGGATTCGTCTTCGTCGTTACGGCGTTGGCCATCGCGACCGGCGGAAATCTGTTTTCCGCCAATAATCTGGCAAATATATTGAATCAATCGTTTGTCATGATTATCGTAGCGGTGGGAGCCTCGTTCGTATATGCGCACGGTGGGATGGATTTTACGGTGGGCGCGTCGATGGGATTGGCGGAATTTGTCATCGTGACAATGATTCTGGCCAATCGGGTTCCGTTGGCGATCGCCTTGTTCGTGGGCGTGTTGGTGCCGGTGGCATCTTCGGTCAGCGTGGCATGCTGTGCCTTGTATTTGAAGATACCGGTGTTCGTCGGCTCGCTTGGGCTTCGAATGGTCTTGATGGGTGTCTTGAACATGGTGACCACGAGTTCGGAAAGCGGGCAGCTCAATATTTCTTACAATGACTATCGCTTTATCGACAACGTGGCGGTCAAGCTTTTCGTATTGATTGCAATTATTGTGGCAGGCTATTATTTGTTCGAATATACCGGAATCGGGAAGAAGGCGAAAATTATCGGCGGAAATCGGACGGTGGCACGGGAATCGGGTATCAATGTCAGCAAGTATGTCATCTGGGGCTATGTGTTTTTGGGCGTTTGCGTGGGGATTGCGGGAATTTTCTCGTTGTTTCGGGCAGCCGGCGTTTCCAATACCAGCGGTTCTGGCACGGAGTTTAACCTGATGACATGTATCGCGCTTGGCGGCTTTCCTTTGAAAGGGGGACAGCGTTCCAAAATCATCAATGCGATTCTTGGCGCGATGACGGTCTGTATTTTGAGCAACGGGCTTTTGTTATGTAATTTGGATGCCAATATCATCAATGGGATCAAAGGATTGTTGTTTATCGTAATCGTAGGCTTGTCTTACGACAGAAGTTCGGGAAAATTGGTTTCCTGATGAAGGGAAAACGGCGGTGGACAAAAAAGGAAGAGAATAGGGAACGCGGTGCGAATGTGGAAACACTCATGAAAATGAAAAAGAAAAAGGAGAAACGTTATGAAACGACAGATTAAAAAATGGACGGTACTGTTACTGAGTGCGGCGATGGTATTTGCAATGGTTGGATGCGGCAGCTTGGGAGAAGACAAAAAGGAGGAGCAGGGCGGACAAAAGGAAGAGAATCAGACAAAGCTGGAGGACACTTCTGCGGCGGACGTGGACGAGACATTGGCGGCGGCACCTCATTTTAACATCACTGTCATGTTGGGAAATTTTACGGATAGTCAGGGCGTGGAGACAAAGCAGATGCTGGAATATATTGAAAAGCATTTCAACGTGACCTTCAATTATGTGGAGACTTCGAATACCACGGAAAATACGATTGCGGCGATTGAGACGGCGGTGGCCTCGGATACGGACGGCATTATCGGCGCTTGTGTCAAGACGGCGGCCTGCGTGGAGGCGGCGGGAGACGTGCCGATGGTCAATCAGCCGGACATCGGGGAAGAGATGACGAAGGAGCTGGCCGGAAAAGCGAATTATCTGGGCAGCGTCTGCGAGGACGACTATGCGCAAGGCTATGCGGCCGGAGCGGCGCTTTACGAGGCCGGATGCCGCAAGGTGTGTATTGCTAGGATGACGGTGGGAATCAGCGAATCCATTGACAATAGGGGAATAGGTTTCCTTGATTTCGTGGCCGAACATGACGACATGGAGTTGTTGGCGGACAATCAGAGCCGCGGGCAATATGCCGATGCCGTGGCGACGTTTGCCTCCGCGTTTCCAGAAATGGACGGAATCTTCTGTGTCATTGCCAATGACGGCGTGTCGCAGGCGATGGTGACGGAAGGACTTGTGGGTTCCGTGAAATTGGCGACGGTCGGTTATGCGTCGTCGGACAAGCAACTGCTGGAAAATGGTACGTTGGTATATTGTACCGGAGGCAAATCGGCCATTACCATGACGTGTTTCCTTGCACTGTATAATTATTTGCTGGATGAGAGTAAAATGATTGATGATGAAACGAGATTAATGACGAGAAACAGTATGGAAATCAAGTCGGTGGAGGATTTCGAGGCGATGGAGAAGTACGTGGTCGGGGACGTGCCGCCGTATAATGCGGAAGAGATGATGAACATGGTACACTATTTTAACGAAGAGTTTACTGCCGAAGATTTTGCGGGAATCTGTGACAATTATACGATTGAAGATTTGATGTCCCGACGTTCAAACTAGGAGCACGATATGAAAAAAGGAATGGTTTATATCAAAAATCTCATGGAAGTGTTGATTTTGCCCATTGCATTACTACTCGTTTTCGCGGTGGCGACAAAAGGCTCGTTCATAAGCGGCCGGATTTTAATGACGGCACTTCGACAGTCCGTGATGGGGACGATTGTCTGTCTGGGACTGACGTTGAACTTGAACATGGGCATGATGAATTTTGCGGGCGGCGCCTCGATGATTTGTGGCGCGGTCATCGGTGGAAATCTGGCCGTGGCCACGGGAACCGGAATTCCGGGGCTGATTTTCTTCTGCTTGTTGATAGGAACTGGTCTGATGACGATACAAGGCGGTCTTTACAATGCGTTTCGAGTTCCGTGCGTCGTGCTGTCATTAGGATTGACGATGGTCTATGAAGCGGTGCCGAGGATTTTTTATCCGGGAGGCTGCACGTTGCCAATCGACATGACGAAGCTTGCTTTAAGCCCATACTGCTTTATCATTATGATCGTAATGTGCGTGGTGTTTTATGTCATTACGGAATACACGGTGCTAGGACATAACATGAAGGCGATAGGGGAAAATCCGGCCATTGCCATGGGCGCGGGGCTGGACATAGACAAGGTAAAGCTGATGAGCTTTATCTTGACGGGCGTGTTTTTCTCCATCGGTGCACTGATGTATGTATCGAAGGGGAGCGTGGACAATGTGGCGGCGATGGGATCCATGCCGGTGCAGATGGAATCTTTTACCGGAATGTTTTTAGGTAAGTTCCTCGGAAAAAATGTCAACAAGGCCGTCAGCGTTCCAATAGGAGTGTTCTCAATGAAGCTTTTGGCATCGGGCCTTACCATCGTGGGATTGAATTCGAACATGCAGACGATTATCCAGGGCTTGATATTGTTGGTGTTGTTAAGCTATGCGGCCAACACGGGATTGATTGACAAAATCAAGGCGGATCGGGAATTCGCGAAAAGGGCGCAGGCTCAGGCTTGAAAGATTAAAAAACATAGTTCGGTTAAAAAGTTACGGCGGCTCGCAAAAATGAGCCGCTGTTGTTATGCAACGGGACAGAAAGGTATATGCGGCTTACGCAGTCTGTCCCGGCGCGACGAGCAGGGGAAAAATCTCCCCTACTGATTGAGATGGAAAATGA
>CATLEQ010000235.1 GCA_949915905.1 uncultured Lachnospiraceae bacterium
CCAGGGAACACATGACCACCGCCGACACGAAGTTTGGCAGGTAGCTCAACAACTGGAGCCCCCGCTTCATCCGCTTGTGCGGAAAGCTGGTCAATATCAGTGAAAATACAATCGTCGGGAAAAATCCCAGCGTCAGGCTCAAAATCGCCATCGCCACGGTATTACGAAACGCCAGCGCGAAACCGCTGCCCGTAAACAAATCTATGAAATTTTGAAAACCTACCCAGGTACTGCCAAACACGCCCGCGCTGATACTATAGTCCTCAAACGCCATCAATATACCGAACATGGGAGCGTAATGGAAACATATCAGCCACACCAGCACCGGGATGAAGATGACATAAAGAATCCCGTTCTTTCTCATGTCCTCTTTCCAGGTCACCTTTTTTATATAAGGATTTTTTGTCTTTGCCATGAATCTCTAACTCCTTTTACTCGTTCAGGAAATCCAACGCCTCCTGGTAATATCCCGCCAATTTGTCTGACCCGTACTTCTTCGTATCCTTCACGAACTGCTCCCAATCCGCGTCATCGTTGATATCGTAGCTGCCCGTCCCCATAATGATCGTCGGGATGGTCTTGGCCAGATACTGGTTCAGGTTCGCACGTATCTTGTCAATCTCCTTCTGGTTCTCCAGAGATACTGCCTTCTGCACGCTGTCGCGCAAGGACATCTCGTTGTCATAGTATTTCCACTCGTCCACCGCGTGCTGCACGTATTTATCATATCCCAAGTCAATATGTACCGGGTCTGCAAGTCCGATGCACCTGCCCAATACCACCGCGAGCGATTCCGGCTTATCCGTACTGAACGCGGTATGCGCGATTCCGTCCTCGTCTATCGTGTAGTTACCGCCGTTGATGCCAAGCTCATCGTACAGTTCGCTTCCGAACGCCTCATACTGCTCCTGGTTCAGCCCGTAGTTTTTCAACAATCTTCCTTCTTCCGAATAAAGGAAGTCGACAAACTCCATGAACGCGATGACCTCTTCCTCGGAAAGTTTCTTGCTGATGCCGACGCTGGTTCCCAGCCTCGTCGTCCTGAAATACATGTTCGGCTCCACGTTTTTCTGCGCGTCGCCGCCATACACGTCATTTATCGGAAGTCTGGCTCCGTACACCACGCTGCCGCTCGTCAGCTCGTCCCCGGAATCCAACTGGGTGCCTATCGTGGACATCCGTCCCTGCCACAGTCCGACCTTGCCCTGGAACACCTTCTCCTGATCCACCGCGAAAAACATGTCGCCCGTGTGCTCGGAGAAATTCGGGTCAATCCATCCCTTCTGGTACCAGTTGTTCATGCACTGCAAGTACGTCCTTGTATTGTCCGTAGTATAACCGGACACCACCGTGTCGCCGTCAATATAAATGCCGGCTCCACCGCCGCCAAAACCGCTGGAAAGGTCGCCCGTTTCCAAGTATCCCAGATAGTACGGCGCATAGCAATAACCGTCCGTGATGCCAAGGTCTTCCATCGCCTTGTCAAAAATCTCAAACATCCACTCCCAGTCGCTGATATACACCGGATCCGTGCCACCGCTCGGGAACACCACGTCGTCCTCCCAGCTCTCCGGGTCGGACTCGTCCGTAAAGCCATAGGTAAAGGCCTTTCCCGTCTCCGGGTTCGTGCCATACTTGGCCACCCAGTCGCGGCGGTAGGCAAAGCCCTCAAACGGATTGTCGGCATCCACTGCCATCTGATACAATGCCAGCACCTTCTTTTCCCCATCCACGATGGAATAGGTGTCGCCGATCAACTCCGGATTCGCATCCAAAAACGCCTTGTAATTCGGCATGTGCTCCTCGTACATGTCCGTCAAATCCCAGATGATGCCCTGATTGTACAACTCGGCCGCCGAAGTCGGGCTCATCGACAAGTCCATGATGTCACAATACTCCTCCGTGCCCAACAGCGTGCTGAAATCGTCCGCCTCCGATCCGGGCGGTGCCGTGAAAAAATCAATGTCAATCTTCTTCCCGTTAAACTCATAATTTGCCTCGATGTACTGCAATACCGGGTTCTCCTCGTACTCGTCATAGAACCTCGCGTCCTCCGCCTTCGGAATCCAGTAAGACATCTTCCAAGTATCGCCGCTGGCTCCGTCTCCTCCGCCGCAACCAGTCAATCCCAATGCGGAAACAACCAACGCGCCCGCCATCATCATGGAAACAATTCGTTTTTTCACTATTTTTCTTCCTCCTCGTCTTAATTTTTCCTTTGTGGCCGGCGATGATTTCACCGACCACTCAACTAAGGCCATTATACCATCGACCATTTTAAGAAACGTAGGATGATTTTTTCTTTTTTTAGCACAACTTGTTATTTTGTTGTGATTCACGGCCTATTCAGCCTGTAGCAAATCCAATGCTTCCTGATAATAAGCGGCCATCTTGTCCGAACCATATTTCTTCGTGTCTTTTACGAACTGCTCCCAGTCCGCGTCATCGTTGACGTCGTAGCTGCCCGTACCCATGATCATGGTCGGAATGGTTCTGGCCAGGTACTGGTTCAAGTTGGCTCGCAGCTTGTCAATCTCCTTCTGATCTTCCACCGGAACCGCGCGCTGCACGCTGTCGCGCAGGGTCGCCTCGGTACTATAATACCCCCATGCGTCTATCGCCTGCTGCACGTATCTGTCATATCCTCTGTCCACGTTGGTGCGGGGACGCGCGATACACCTGCCAAGCACCACCGCGACGGACTCCGGATCGCTGGCCTTGAACTTGATGTGGACGATTCCGTCCTCGTCAATCGTGTAATTTCCGCCATTCATTCCCAACCTGTCATACAATTCACTTCCGAACTCCTCGTACTGCTCCTGGCTCAGTCCGAAATTCGCCAGCATGCTGCCCTCATCCGAGTAAAGGAAATCCACGAATTCCATAAACGCAATCGTCTCGTCTTCCGTCAGGTTATTGCTAAGGCCCACGCCCTTGCCCACTCTCGCGCTTCTAAAATACATGTTCGGTTCCACGTTTTTCTGTGCGTCACCGCCGTAAATGTCATTAATCGGAATCTTCGCCCCGTATACCATGCTGCCTTTTGTGTACTCGTCCCCTGAATCAATCTGGGTACCCACCGTGGATTGACGGCCCTGCCACAATCCGACTTTTCCCTGAAATACCTTTTCCACGTCTATCGCGTAGAACATGTCCGTCGTATGCTCGGAAAACTTCGGGTCAATCCATCCCTTCTGATACCAGTTGTTCATGCACTGCAAATACGCCCTCGTATTGTCATTGGTGTAGCCCGACACTACCGTGTCCCCGTCAATATAGATGCCGGTGCCGCCCCCGCCAAAGCTGCTGGTGAGGTTCCCCGTCTCCAAGTATCCCAGGTAATATGGAGCATAGCAGTAACCGTCCGTGATGCCAAGGTCTTCCATCGCCTTGTCAAAAATCTCAAACATCCACTCCCAGTCACTGATGTAAATCGGCTCATCGCCGCCGCTCGGGAATACCACGTCGTCCTCCCAGCTCTCCGGATCCGATTCGTCCGCGAACCCATACGTAAACGGCTCTCCGGTCTGCGGGTTCGTGCCATACTTCGCCACCCAGTCCCGGCGGTAGGCGAATCCTTCAAACGGGTCGTCGTACTCCGCCCGCATCGGATTCAAGGTCAATACTCTCTTTTCCCCGTCGACGATGGAATAAATCTCCTCTTCCAAATCCGGATTTTCCTCAAGAAACGCCACGTAATTTGGCATATGCTCCTTGTACAAATCGGTCAAGTCTTGAATCACGCCCCTGTCATATAGCTCCGAAGCCGTCGTCGTGCTCATGTCCAGGTTCATGACATCACAATACTCCCCCGTACTTAAAAGCGTGTTAAAGTCATCCTACTCCGATCCGGCCGGTGCCGTAAAGAAATCGATGTCTATTTTCTTTCCGTTAAACTCATAGTTCGCCTCGATATACTGCAACACCGGGTTTTCCTCGTACTCGTCGTAAAACCTCGGGTCCTCCGCCCTGGGTATCCAATAGGAAATCTGCCATGCGTCACCGCTGCTTTCGCCGCCACCTCCCTCCTCTTTCTTGCAGCCGGCCAGCCCCAGTGCCGAAACGACCAGCGCGCCTGCCATCATCATGGAAATCACTCGCTTTTTCACAAGAATTCCTCCTCTCTTTTTCTGTTGCAAGTTTCACGCACGAACGAAGTTTTCTAAATATGAAAAAAACAATATTCCCCATAACCGCTCCGTCCGTGCGAACACCCTCGCCCCTCATAGAGTTATTATAAGAAATATTGTCTTTTTCATTTAGAATAATTTTTCGGAAAAATAGAACAACTTTACTTTTTATATTTGAGCTTCATCATGTTTCGGTACTGCTTGGCTGTCTGTCCCACATATTTTTTAAAGAGGCGCGAATAATAGTTTTCATCATAAATCCCCACTTGTTCGGCCACCTTGCGAATCGGCAGCTCACTCGTCGCCAAATACACCAGGGAGTCCCGGATGCGTTTTTCATTGATATACTCCGTCAACGTCTTTCCCGTCTCTTTTTTAAATTGGGCGGACAAGTAGCTGGAGCTTACGTTGATTTGCTTTGAAACCTGCTTCAGCGAAAGCGGCTCGCGAATATTGAAATCAACATAATTCAGCGCGTCCCGCACGATGGACGTATATCCCCGTTTCGAGTAATTTTGAACCAGGAGGCAGTACTTGTGTATCATCTCGTGGCTTAACGTCTGCAGTTCGCCGACATGTGTGCAGCTTTCAATCTTCCTGGCAAACGTTTCCGAAAGGCCGTCAATATGCGCCGGGTGCACGGCCGCCTGCTGTACAGCCTTGCGAAAAAGCGTGTTCCAGACGACCATGAGGTTCTTCGTATTTCTCAAGGTGTCTTCGCTCCTTGGTTTCAAACGATACTGCCGGAACTTCTCATTGGCCTCCATCACCTTCTCCACGTCGCCCATCTGGATTGCATTTATCATCATCTCTTCGTAAAGATAACGCTCTTCGATCGCCGCCATGGACAACCCCGGCTCTTCGTCATAGTTCACCTCTTTTGACTTCGGGTCAATCTTGTAAAAGTTTCTGCGAATCTCAATCCCTTCCCTATCGCCAAAAATATACCCCATCTGTGTCAGGACGATGCCTTCGAGGGCATCCATATTGACCAACAAGGGAACACTGCGATAATATTCCCTCAACTCGTTCGTCAGGCAAATCGGCATCTGGTTCTGTTCGATGACCTTGTCCGCGATGCAATCCGCGTCCTCCATGATAAACGGGCCGATTACCAGGAACTCTTTTTCCGACTGTTTGCGATACCCCTCCGGCACAAGAAAGCTCAAATAATTTTCCTCGAAAGAATCCCTCGCGATATAGAGTATCTTTTCCTCATAATATTGCTCCATATATCCAAGCTCGGTCAGCATGTCATACGAATGATACAAAGATCTGCGAAGTCCCTGGTCAACTTCCATGTTCGCCCCTTTCTGGCGGCTTAAATACATGACATGAATGCCGAATGCCTTTATCAATTCTTCCAACTGACAGAGAAAATCCACCTGCATACTTATCCGTCCTTCTTCACACATTGCGATTTGCGCCCTCCGCTTGCTCTCTTTTTGCGGACGCACTCTTATTCTTTGGTTTACGGGCAGATTACCTCGCGCAGATGCTTTTCACCCGCTTGGTTCTGTCCTTTGCGGATATTATACTACATTTTTGGCATACGTGTAAAGATTTTCGAAAACACATTTAATAGGTAAAAACACCCCCGTCTTGCCATGGGCAAAAGCGGGGAAACTCTCGTCAGCCTCTCGACACGTCGGCACCCGTTGCCATGTTCGCCGCCTTATGGCGTTGATTTAATTCTTCCCGAATCTGCGGAATCAGCTTCTCAATGGAATAGCACATAAACGCCACCATGATGCCGGCAAAGAAGATGGCCGGCAGTCCGCCGTACATAAACGCGATCATCTTATTCGCGGCATCGGATTGAACCGCCAGGGTGCCGTCATAATGTACGAGTCCCAGCAAAAAGCCGCAGACGACGGATGCCAGACCGGAACCGACTTTGGCGGAAAACGCGTTGATTGCCCCGAACACGCCCTCCACGCGTTCGCCATACTTCCACTCATTATAATCCATACAGTCAATCAGCATCTGGGTCATGATGAGGGTCGTG
>CATLEQ010000236.1 GCA_949915905.1 uncultured Lachnospiraceae bacterium
CATCCTTTAAAAGGAACGTGTGGTCAGCGTATAAGTTGGCAATCATCTGACAAATTTTTTTGCGTGTGTTGGCATAATTCGTTTCTTTTATGTTGGCAAAGGACAAGCTGATGACGGGATATGTTCCCTGTAATTTTCGATACTCCTCGTTCTCCCAAATGGTGAGTCCTTCAAACAAGTCGCCCCTTCCCGCGTAGTCCGTGGAGAAAAAATGCTCCAGCATGCTCATGGTCAAAGTCTTGCCGAAACGGCGCGGGCGGGTAATCAGTGTGACGACGTCACCGCCGTCCCACCATTCTTTGATAAAGGACGTCTTGTCGATATAAAAATAATTTTTTTCTATCAAGTCACCAAAGTCTTGTACTCCAATGGCAGTTGTTCTTCCCATGATGGCCTCCTTTTTATATGCTATTCTTCTGCAACTATCACCTTGCATGTTTTTCTATGGCAGGCGATGCCGTACTTTTGTGATATCGGTCTTGAATATTTCCATAATCTGTTCCGTGAAAATGTTTCGAATCTTCTCCAAACTTTCAATTCCTATCGGAAGTTTTTTCTTGGTTGTGTCAGTCATCTCGAAATCCCCGTCCTTTCGTCATAAATGTTACACGCCAATGGTAATTTTGACGATATACTGCTTTTATCAATATGGTACGATATAAAAGAGAAAAAAGCAATCAATTTTTTGCTTGACTGGTAGGTCGAACGGCGCGGGTAAGGCGATGAAGAACTGTAAATCCTATTCATCGGCCGTGTTGCCATCTGTACACTGACGTTATCGTATGCTTTTTAAAATTCCGTTAAAAATTATACACAAAGAGAATTTGAGGTCAAAATCTTTGAGTTCGAGTCACTTTTTACACAAAAAAGGAAATTTATGCTAAAATTTGCGCAAATGAATTACAAAAATGAAATCAGAAAGGAGGGTGAGTCCAATGCAAAGAGAATGTGGGAAGGTGTTTTTAAGTAGAAGGATTTAGGAGACAAAAATTTTTAAGTAAATTTACGAGGAGGTTTTTACATGAAAAAAAGATTTATTAACGTAAAAAAACGATTTATTGCAGTTGGACTTTTGGCGATTATGGTAGTGGGAACGTCAATCCCTGCTTCGGCGGCAGAAGTTTGCTATTGCATACGAAACGGGCAAGCGGCAGGCGTTGTTTGGTATTCTTGTAATAAGGCAAAGCTGAAAGGAACGAATTATACACATACGTATGGGTATTTATGGGACTCAAAGACGTGTACGATTACGCCGTATTTATCCAAAACCAAAGAATATTGTAATAAATGTAATTTTACGTATGGGTGGTACGGCCCTCATGAATGTGAAGTCTCGCATAAGAATTGTGGAAAAGGGAGGGTGGATGTATGCACGGTTATGTCGCTGTTGCCCGGGGATAAGATAAATCTCATCGGAAATAATGCAGAAACAGAATAAGTTGATGACACCTTTTCGCCGGAATTTTCGGCGAAAAGGTGTCTCATAGGATGATGGGGGTACGGCGAATGAAAAAAATATATGTTTTGATAGTAATTATGGTAGTTGCTATATCAAGTGTTTTTGTGTATGGTAAAATTGAAGAGATGTCGGTTAAAAATTATGTGGAGAATTTTTTGCAGGTGTCATATGAATGTAGTGCGAAAAATGTGGAAGAGGTTTTGAAGGAGCAAGCCGGATATTATGAGGCGACAATGCGACAGATGTGTGAAAAGAATCCTCCAGTGGATATAGAATATTTCAAAGAAACCGAACAAGAAATGTATTTGGTTTCGGATATTTATATGACGTTGAAGAAGAACACGCTTGGAAATCACGTTGTACATGCGGAGTTTATTGTGGAATTTAAAGATATTTATGAGCCGGAAGGTTTTACGAAAAAAATAGAGTTAGATATTACGTTGGTAAAGAATGGGATTTTTGGCTATCGAATATCAGATATTCGATGAGAGAAGGGTGATAGCAATGTGTAGAGGCTGTGTCGTAGCCTATACATATCAATGTCAAGATAATCGTAATTGTCGATGGAGGGATGGAGATGAAGAAAGAAAAATATTCCAGGACAATCTGTTTTTTCATAATGGTTACCATGTGTGCGGCATTTTTGCTGAATGGCTGCAGCGGTGAAAAGGGCGGACAGCAGGAGTTAGAGATTGATGATTCATTGAGTGCGCAAGTCATGGACATTTGCGGCGGGGATAAGTATTTTTACCTTGCCACGAAAAATGATATTTTAAAATATGACGAAGACGGAAAGTTGATTGATACCTTTCATTTTTCGGAGCGTGGCATTTCCAACGTTGCATATGGCGATGCCCTTTATGCGTTAGATTGGTTGGGAGGCGTAGTGCTGGAATTGGACAAGAAGGGAAATGAAGTTTCGGAGGTGGAGTTAGGCGCGGAAATCCACAGTGTGTACGGCATGTCTGCATATGGGCAGATTTTATATTTGAGTTGTACGGTTATGGAGAGGGATTCTTTGCGTGATATAACATACCGTATTGACATGGAGACGCAGACGGCGGAGGAATTCATGGAGGCTCATGGTTGCGTGTATGCAGGAAGCTCCGTGAACCAATATCTGCTTTTGGCGGGGGGAGAGACATATTGGGGCGACGTGGACGAAGCGGGAGAACCCTATTTGGAGCGATACGACGTGCTGGGGACGGAAGTGCGGGCGTTGGTGCGGGACGAAAAGGGAAAAGATGTATATTTTGTTCGCGACAATCGCGTATATCTGTTTGATGGCGACAATGTCAAGTTGTTACACGGACTGGAAATCGTGCCGGACCAAATTGCCTTGGCAGGCAGGCATCTCCTTATGTTACAGCCATCGGAGGGACTCGTGCTGGCAACGACGGCGGCGGATGAGGCGATGGACGTGGTGACGCTGAACTTGTACAATATTGACGATTCTTATGTGGAGGAAGGGGGTTATATCGATGTTGGCGGTGAATTTGAATCGAATCATAACGTCAAGTTAGATTACCATCAGGAGGGTGTGCTAAGTTATGATAAATTCTTGACAGACGTTATGTCCGGCAGTGACAAGTATGATATTTACCTTGTCAGCAACATGATGGGAGACTCCACCGGGTATAAGGCGAATCATGCGTATTATGATTTGAGTGAGTCGGAGATTTTGGTCGGGGCGGTGCAGGGGATGTATGATTCGGTGTCAGCTTCTGCGTGGAACGGGGAAGAATTGTTTGGCTTGCCGCTTGGTGTTGATGGGGAAGTCCTCTGCTATAATTTCGCCGCATATCCGCAATACGGTGAAGAAACCTATGAAAACTGGGAAACGGTTTTAAATCTGATAGAAAGTGAAGACAAGGGCAAAATGTATAAACTGCATGTGGGCAGGGTGCTGGGAAATCTTTTCAACCAGTATCTTGCAGCATATGGGGACGTGGAGACGGGAGAATATTCCTTTGACACCCCGGAATTTCGGGTGGTGTTGAAGTTGATGAAACGGGTTGCCAAGATGGAGCTGCCGGATTCGGTAACCTCGGGCGGACGCACCTACGGTATATCTTTGACGGAGGACGAAATTCTCGGCTGGCCGCAGTTGTCGGAATACGTGATGGATCCGAATTGCCCGATAGCGGCACCGTCCATTGCCGGGGAATCCGGGAAATGCCCGGTATATCAAATGTTCGCCGTGGTGAATCCGAACAGCAAGCACAAGGAAGAGGCGGTTGATTACTTGGAATACCTTTGCCAGACGGGGCGGATTGAAGGAAATCCGTTGCTTTATGCAGACGAGGAGCATCCGGAACTGGTGGACTTTATGGAAAATCGTATGGTGTCCAGCTTTGAGTGGAAGATTAGTGATGCGGAGATTTATCCCATCTTGTGGGAATTTTTGGACGGGGAAATTTCAGAAGACGAGGTAATTGAAAAATTGACACAGAATGTGAGGATGCAGTTGAACGAGTAAAAATCCCCGCGGCGGGTTACAAGGCGGAGAGCCTTCGCAATTTCGCCATGAGTACGGCATGAGAACGGGGGATTATTTATACTCACGGTCGATGAAATCTACCGTGCGCATCCTCATATATTGAGGGGCAAATCTTTTTGCCCCTCAGTATATACATAGTGTGAGGAGGGAGAAAGTATGCGTGGAAAATTGACGTTTCGACAACAGATGAAGTTGACAGCACTTCCGGGAATGTTGGGAGTCGGTTTCCTATACCTTCTCCCCGGCTGTGCGCTATTTTATTACGCGGTGATAAATAACGTGTTTCAAAAGCAGTTCGTGGGACCTGGCAATTTGCTTGATATTTTAAGCAATTCCTATTTCTTGTTGGCCTTGAAGAACACGGCGATTCTTTTGTCGGCGGCACTTGCAATGGTTCTTTTGTTGGCGGTTTTGCTGGTATTGCCGAATGCTTTTTTCGGTTGGCGGATGGAGGGGGTGGCCATTGTGTTGCTCATTCCTTTGTTCATGCCCTCTGTTCTTTCTGTGGAACTTTTGCAGAACGTGGGTGGTGATTTGCCGTCAAGATTGCAGTTGTTGCTCTTGTTTGTGTGGCGCAATGTCGGTGCAATTTTATTGCTTTTGAGTGTGGGACTGGCGAGGATGGAAAAGGACATGCTGGAGGCGGCGCGGCTGGATGGTGCCAATCGATGGCAGCTTTTTGTCTACATGCAATTTCCAATGCTGACGCTTTATATCGGCGTGGGAGCGGTGTTTTTGGTGATGCAGTTTTTCGGCATTTTCCGGGAGGCATACCTGCTGTTTGAAACCAGCTTCCCGCCGGACGAGGTGTATTTGCTGCAGCATTATATGCATAATCATTTCCTGCGCTTGAATTATCCCTACCTGGCGGCCGCAGCGATTCTTTTTACCGCGTTTCTGGTCGTAGTGATTTGGGTCGTGCGGGTGCTAAGGAACTGTTCGAAAATAACTTGTGAAAAATGTGCAGGATAAATCTCCATCTGCAAGACGGAGGAATGAGGCGTACCGGGGTACGCCGATTGACGACAACGAAGCAGATGAAGATTTGGACAAGCAGAATTCACAAGTTATTGATGAACAGTTCCTAACGACACGGTTCATAAAATATCGGCATGGATTGCGAGATGGGGGTAAGCGTTAGGAGTGGCGCGATACTCACGGCATTTCATCGGCTGTGAGTATAAAATGTCAGAAGGGGGGCGTGGGTGATGAATGCTTCTTTGTTATTTCAACAATATGGAAATTCTTTGATTTACGCGTTGGGGACGGCGATGCTTTCCACGCTCGTCGCCGTGCCGACGGGTTACGCGATGGCGCGGTGGAAAAGCGTTTGGATGAAGGTGCTTTTCTGGTGCTGCGTGGTGCTTTTGTTTTTGCCGTTTCAGGTGACGATGTTGCCGGAATATGTGTTGCTGGACTTTTTGCATCTGCTTGACACGCGCTGGGCAATTTTGATTCCGGGAATGGTGTCCCCGTTGCCGATTTTGATTTTGTGGATGGGAAATAGGCAAGTGCCGATGGAGTTTGAGGATGCGTTTTGTTTGGAATCGAGTTCGCTTTTTTCCTATTTTCGATTCATTCTTTTGCCGAATCTGCGCGGCGTGATAGCGGCGGCTTTTTCCATTTGTTTTTTGCTTAACTGGAATCTGGTGGATCCGGCATTGATTTTTCTGGAGGATAAGCGACTGTGGCCGTTATCGTTGACGTTGTTGGAACAAGAGGGAGCGACGCAATTGTACTATGGGGTGCTCGACATGATTCCGGTGGTTTTGCTGTTGGGGATGGTGATGTTCGTTATGTATAAAAAGAATTCGAGGTCAAAATCTTTGAGTTCGAGCCACTTTTTACACAAAAAAGGAAATTTATGTTAGGATACATGTAAGAGAAATGCAAAATTGATTTATAGTTTTATGAAATGATTCAGGACTTGATGAGGAGGTCTGATCATTCAGAAAAATGGCCGAGTTATCCAGAAATTATTGAATAGCCTCCGCAAATAAGATATAATTTTATCAAAACTTGTTTGCGGAGGTGCATCGAGATGGTAAAGATAGTGGCTTTGGATGATGAACAAGCGTATATCGAAGAGATGAAGCGTTTGACTCAAACGTATTTTGCCAAGAAAAACATCCCGTATGTATTTCAAGGATATGATAATTGCGAAAA
>CATLEQ010000237.1 GCA_949915905.1 uncultured Lachnospiraceae bacterium
CAAGTCCTCGCGCTTTAACACGCCCACGCTCTCGTCCCGGCTGTCCGAGCTGTGATTGCGATTATCCCCCAACACGAAATACTCATCGTCTCCTAGCACGATTGGCGAGGCGGCAATCCCCGGATCCTTCATCAATTCATTTCCATAATGTTCGTCCAATTTCTCTCCGTTGATGTACACGTAGCCGTCCTGAATCTGCACCGTCTCCCCCGGAAGTCCGATAATCCGCTTGATGTAATATGTGTTTTCCTTATATTTGTAGGGAAAAATGATAATCTCGAAACGTTCCGGCTCCCGAAAACGAAACGACAGTTTGTCTACCCACAGATTGTCCCCGTCGTACAGCGTCGTCTTCATAGAATCTCCGTCCACCTTCGTCCGCTGCCCGACATAGGTGAGAACCAATAAAGATGCAACCACGATAATCGCGATATAAATCACCCAGCCAACCAATTCCCTGATTACGCTTTTTTCCTGATTTTCTTCCTCTTGCTTTTTCTCTTTTCCCATAGTCCACCTGCACTTTCCGTTCCATCGTAATTCAAAACAATCTTGTATCCCGCATCTTAATACGAATCTGAGAACTCCAGCGTGATTCTCCCCAGCCTCCCGTTTCGAAAATCGTCCATGAGAAGCCGTGCCGCTTTTTCCGTATCCCATTCATTTCCCTTTAAAAGACAATGCCTGTTTTCCGCGATTTGCCGCAAAATCGTAAATTTATCCGCCGTCTCATCCACCTCGTACTTCGCCGACAAGATTCCCGCATAGCTTTCGCACAAAAACAGAATCAATTCGGCCGCAAGTTCTTCCACTTGTAAAATCTCATCCCGAATGGAGCCGATAAAGGCCAGTCGAAGTCCCACCGTTTGATCCTCGAACTTCGGCCACAAAATCCCCGGCGTGTCAAGAAGTTCCACGTTCTTATTCAGGCGAATCCACTGCTTCCCCTTGGTCACGCCCGGTTTATTGCCCGTCTTCGTGCAGGATTTTCCCGCCAGGGCATTGATAAAGGTAGACTTGCCGACATTGGGAATTCCCACGACCATCGCCCGCACCGGCCGGTTTAAGATGCCGCGCTTTCTGTCACGCTCCATCTTCTCCTTGCACGCCTGGGCGATGACCGAATTGATGGACTTTAGCCCCACACCGGTTTTGGAATTCACCTTCACCACAAAATAGCCCTTATTTTGAAAATACGTCATCCACTCATCGTTTCTTGTCTCTTCCGCCAAATCGGATTTATTCAAAAGAATCAGCCGCGCCTTGTTTTTCCCCAATTCATCAATGTCCGGATTCCGGCTGCTCATCGGCACCCTGGCATCCACCAACTCAATCACCAGGTCAATCAGCTTGATATCTTCCTGCATCATCCGTTTCGCCTTGGTCATATGACCCGGATACCATTGAAAATGCATCTTTTGCCTCTCTTACTTTTCACTTCTTATAGAAGAAAAGGGACTAACTACAAATTCTGTAATTGTCCCTCTCATCCTCGCTTATTTGTCATAATCCACGGCCTAAGCGTAACCTTATTTTACTAATTCCTTTACCTTTGCACTCTTGCCTACGCGATTTCTCAAGTAGTTCAGTTTCGCCCTTCTTACCTTACCTCTGCGAACCACTTCCACTTTCTCCACGTTCGGAGAATGCAACGGCCACGTCTTCTCAACGCCTACGCCGTTAGAAAACTTCCTAACTGTGAAAGTCTCTCTGACTCCGCCACCCTGTCTCTTCAACACGGTGCCTTCAAATACCTGGATTCTCTCACGGTTACCCTCTTTGATCTTGGCAGACACCCTTACCGTGTCCCCTACTCTGAACTGCGGAGCGTTCTCCTTGAGCTGCTCTGCCTCAATGTTCCTAATGATGTCGTTCATTTGTGTATCCTCCTTTATCTTTGACGCTCTTAACACGCTCATGTGCCAGCGGAACATCGCCTTCTTCTCACAAACAACTGTTGTATTTTACCATACTTTCCATCAAACCGCAAGTAGTTTTTACATCTTTTGTGCCATCATGTTCAGCAACATTTCATACAACTGCCTATGCTTATTGGTGATCACTTGTAAAATGACCCCGCAGATCCAAAAAATTCCGGCCGCCGTCACTACCACGCCTATCACAATCAAGGTCGGAAAGCGCGGCACCAGTCCCGTCTTGAAAAACTCGACCAGAATCGGAATGAAAAACATCGTCGCAACAAAGCACAACGCAAGACTGATGGATGAAAAAAATGCATACGGCCTATATTCTTTAAATAAAACGGCAATGGTTTGCAGAACCCGCATGCCGTCCTTCATCGTGTCCAATTTCGAAATACTACCTTCCGGACGGTTGCGGTACGCCACCGGAATTTCCTCCAGCACAAAATTTTTATCCAGGGCGTGCACAGTCATCTCCGTCTCAATCTCAAAGCCCTGGGACATGACCGGAAACGATTTTACAAACAATTTTCCAAAAGCACGGTATCCCGTCATAATATCGCGTATCTGATTTCGAAACAAGCAATGAATCAAAAAACAGACCATACGATTCCCCATATTATGGAACGGACGCTCATTTTCCTGAAAATAAGTAGAAGAAAGGCGGTCGCCAATCACCATGTCCACATTTTCTTCCAGCACCAGCCGAACCATCTCCGTCGCGCTCTCCGCCGGATAGGTGTCATCCCCGTCCACAATCAAGTAGCAGTCGGCATCAATGTCCCGAAACATGCGGCGAATCACGTTTCCCTTGCCCTGACGACGCTCATACCGGACGATGGCGCCGGCCGCCCTTGCCGCCTCGTCCGTACCGTCATCCGAATTATTGTCATAGACATAGATTTCCGCCTCCGGCAGGACTTTACGAAAATCCTCCACGACCTTTTTAATCGTCACGCCCTCGTTATAGCAAGGAATCAGAACCGCCACCCTTCCTGGCCTTCCTTCTCTTACTTCCCTTACTTCCACCGGGCCGGACATGCCCGTAAATTCTCCATTTCCCGTCGCCATCCCTACTTCTCCATCTGCCCGCCCTTTGTTCGCGGCCAGTTCTCCTCCAGCCATGTCCTCTCCTTCTCTGTCAGTTCACATTTTGCCAGCAAATCCGCCCTGCGCTCTCTCGTGCGCAGAATCGATTGCTCGCGCCGCCATTTTTCAATATTGGCATGATGACCTGACAGCAAAACCTCCGGCACCCTTTTCCCGTGCCACTCCTCCGGGCGGGAATACTGCGGATACTCCAACAGATTATCATGAAACGATTCCGATTCCGCCGACGTGTCATTGTGCAAAACTCCCGGCACCAACCGTGAAATCGTATCCACCATCACCATCGCCGGCAGTTCGCCGCCCGTCAGCACATAATCGCCAATGGACACATAGTCCGTGACGATTTCTTCCAGCACCCGCTCGTCAATCCCCTCGTAATGCCCGCATAACAAGACCAAATCCTCTTCCCGCGCCAGTTCCTCGGCCATTTTCTGGTTGAACGTATCCCCCTGCGGGGACAAATATACCACGCGCGGCCGCACAGTCAGTGCCGCTTTTCTCTCTTCTTCCGCGGCCTTTGTTTCTCCGCATGCCGCCGCCTCTTCCACGCCCCCTGTTTCTCCGTATACCGCCACTTCTTCCGCTCTTCTCGTCCGAATTTTTTCCGCCACGGCCTCGTACGCCAGATATACCGGTTCCGCCTGCATCAGCATCCCCGCCCCTCCGCCGTAAGGATAGTCATCCACGCTTTGGTGCTTATTAAACGCGTAGTCTCGAATGTTGACCGCCTCGATGTCAAGCAAGCCGTTTGCCACCGCCCTGCCAATGATGCTCGTATGCAGCCCGTCCATCACCATCTCGGGAAATAACGTCAATATATGAAAATGCATAGACTACACCAGCCCTTCCGGCAGATGTACCTGCATTTTCGAATCTTTCACGTCCACGTCCAGAATGCACTGGCGAATAGCCGGAACCAGCACTTCGCCTAAATGTTCAAACTCAATGACGTAGACCTCGTTCGCCCCGGTCTCCAAAACGTCCCGCAAGATGCCCTTTTCCCCGTCATCCGTAACGACCTCCATCTCGATCAAATCCGCGATGTAATATTCGTCCTTTGCAAGCGGCACCGCATCCGCGCGGCTCACCAGCAGGCTTTTCCCCTTATACTTTTCAATCTCATTTATATTGTCAATTCCCTTAAATTTCACAATCACAAATTTTTTAAAGAACCGGACACCGGAAATTTCCATGGAAATCCGTTTTTTTCCCGTATCCAGCAACACCTTTTTCAAATCCAAAAACCTTTGTGGGTCGTCCGTCGTCGGAAATACCTTTACCTCCCCCCGCACGCCGTGCGTGGAAGAAATGATTCCCACCTGCAAAAATTGTTCCATTTTTTCTTTTCCTTTTCCAATGATGCTTATATCAGCAAACACATGCGTTTAGCAATAAGGACAGTCCGATGCGGGCTGTCCCTGTTGTCTCAATTTTTTATCAATTGCAATTCACTTTTATTCATGATGGTGTCGCCGTCAGGCGACATGTCAGTTTATTGGATGATATCCACGACCACTCTCTTGTCTTCCTTGGCCGCCGCCGCTTTCACCACGGCACGGATGGCTTTTGCAATACGTCCCTGTCTGCCAATCACCTTGCCCATGTCACCATCTGCCACGCGCACTTCCAACACGGTCGTCTTGCCATCCTGCTTCTCGGTAACAACAACGCCCTCTGGATTATCAACCAGTGCCTTTGCGATTACTTCTACTAATTCTTTCATCTAAATCCCCTCTATTTCTCAATGCCCGCCGCCTTGAAAATCTTGCTGACAACTTCCGTCGGCTGTGCGCCGTTCGCCAACCACTTTTTCGCCGCCTCTTCATTTACCTTGAACTCACTCGGGTCGTGGTTCGGATCATAAGTTCCGATTTCCTCGATGAACCTGCCGTCTCTTGGGGATCTGGAATCAGCCACGATAATTCTATAAAAAGGTGCCTTTTTCTTTCCCATCCTTGTCAATCTGATTTTTACTGCCATTTTTAGTTACCTCCGTCTTTTTCTTATTCTTATTTCTTTTTTTGTCTTATCTATGTGTTAAAAGGGAAACCGGAATCGTCCCTTTTTACCACCTTTGCCACCCATGAGACCGGGCAATTTCTTCATCATCTTCCGCGTCTCATTAAACTGTTTTACCATGCGGTTGACCTCCGCGATATCCACACCGGCTCCTTTTGCAATCCGATGCTTCCTGGAGAGGTTGATAAGGTCCGGATTCTGCCGCTCCGCCGGGGTCATCGAATAAATCATCGCCTCCATCCGGGCCATCCGCTTCTCACCCTCCTCCGAGTCAATGTTTGGCATCTTTTTATTTCCCATGCCGCCCATCCCGCCAAGTCCGGGCATCATGCCCATGATACTGGAAAGACCGCCCATCTTCTTCATCTGGTCCATGCTTTCCAGATAATCCTCATAATCAAACTGGGCCTTTTTC
This sequence comes from uncultured Lachnospiraceae bacterium, assembly GCA_949915905.1. Taxonomy (GTDB): domain Bacteria; phylum Bacillota; class Clostridia; order Lachnospirales; family Lachnospiraceae; genus Schaedlerella. Next base: position 5,467 of record CATLEQ010000237.1, read on the forward strand.
ATCTTCTCGGTCATCTTGCGGGCTTTTTCCTCGTCAATCTCTTCCCCCGCCTTTTCAATCAGCGTCAGGACGTCTCCCATGCCCAGAATACGGGAGGCCATGCGATCCGGATAAAACTGCTCCAAATCCGAGAGCTTCTCGCCCATGCCGACGTACAAAATCGGTTTCCCGGTCACCGCCTTGATGGACAACGCCGCTCCGCCACGCGTGTCACCGTCCAGCTTCGTGACAATCACGCCGTCAATCCCGATTTTTTCATTAAAGTTCTTGGCCACGTTGACCGCGTCCTGTCCGGTCATGGCATCGACCACGAGCACGGTCTGGTGAACCTCCACCGCCTCTTTAATCTCCTGCAGCTCGGCCATCATCTCCTCGTCCACGTGAAGACGGCCGGCCGTGTCAAGAATCACCAGGTTGTTATGGTTCTTCGCCGCATGCTCCAATGCGGCCTTGGCGATGTCCGCGGGCTTTATCTTGTCTCCCATGGAGAATACCTCCACGCCCTGCTTCTCACCGTTTATCTGCAATTGCTTGATGGCCGCCGGACGATATACGTCACACGCCACCAAAAGCGGCTTCTTTCCCTTTAACTTAAACTTCCCGGCCAGCTTCGCCGTGGTCGTCGTCTTACCCGCGCCCTGCAGGCCCGC
>CATLEQ010000238.1 GCA_949915905.1 uncultured Lachnospiraceae bacterium
ATAGAACCAAATTAGAAAATGCAAGACAGAGAGGAACTACACTTATGAAAAAGAAACCATTTGTAGACAAAGAGCAGATCGAGAAGATGGCAAAAGAATATCCTACGCCTTTTCATCTCTATGACGAGGCGGGCATACGGAAGAATGCGAGGGAATTAAAAGAGGCATTTTCATGGAATCCCGGCTATAAGGAATATTTTGCGGTCAAGGCCGCGCCAAACCCGTTTTTGATGGAGATTTTAAAGGAACATGGTTGTGGCTGTGACTGCTCCTCGTATACGGAGCTGATGCTGTCAGATGCCATCGGGGTAAATGGGCATGACATTATGTTTTCGTCCAATGACACGCCGGAGGAGGATTTTAAACTGGCGGACAAGCTGGGAGCCATTATCAATCTGGATGATATCACGCATATTGATTTTTTAGAGAAGACCATCGGATACATTCCGGAGACGATTAGCTGCCGTTATAATCCGGGCGGATTGTTTAAAATCAGCAACAGTATCATGGACAATCCGGGGGATGCGAAATACGGCATGACGACGGAGCAGATTTCAGAGGCCTTTCAAATATTGAAGGAAAAGGGAGCGAAGGAGTTTGGAATTCATGCGTTTCTGGCGAGCAACACGGTGACGAACGAGTACTATCCGATGCTGGCGAAGATTTTGTTTGAACAAGCCGTGAAACTGCAAAAGGAGACGGGCGTGCACATTGCCTTTATCAACCTGTCCGGCGGCATCGGCATTCCGTACAAGCCGGAGCAGGAGCCGAACGACATTTATGCGATTGGAGAAGGCGTGCGCCGTGTCTATGAGGAGGTACTGGTTCCGGCGGGCATGGGCGACGTGGCAATCTATACGGAGCTTGGCCGTTATATGACGGGGCCGTACGGGTGCCTGGTGACAAAGGCGATTCATGAGAAGCATACGCATAAGGAATATGTCGGCGTGGATGCTTGTGCGGTCAATCTGATGCGTCCTGCGATGTATGGGGCATACCACCATATTACCGTGATGGGCAAGGAGGACAAGCCATGCGACCATATGTATGACGTTGCCGGTTCTTTGTGTGAAAATAATGATAAATTTGCCATTGACCGGATGTTGCCGGAGATTGAGAAGGGAGATTACCTGGTAATCCACGATACGGGAGCGCATGGTTTTGCCATGGGATACAATTATAACGGAAAATTGAAGTCGGCGGAGCTCTTGCTTTGCGAGGACGGCAGCGTGAAGATGATTCGCCGTGCCGAGACGCCGGCAGACTATTTTTCCACGTTTGATTGCTTTGAGGTTGGAGAAAAATTGGCCAAAATGACGAAAAAATAGAAAAAACGACGGGATTATACAAGAAAAACCGTCAAAACCAACAAAAGTATAGAAAAAGTGAAAAAAGAGTCTTGCAAATTCAAGACAAATGTGTTAAGATAATTAACGGTCTAAGGAATGCATGAATTTGCAAGGCCTAAGCGGATGTGGCGGAATGGCAGACGCACAAGACTCAAAATCTTGCGTAGGTGACTACGTATGGGTTCAAGTCCCATCATCCGCATCGAAAGGCGCGAAGCAGAACACAAGTGGTTCAGGTTTCGCGCCGTTTTGTGTGTTAGGCGGTGCGAGGCAGAATCGGAGTGGTTCGTTCGCGCCGTTTTTCGTAGTGCATTAAGAACATCGGGACACCGTGGCTTCCGGTGTTTTTTTCTGTCTTGAAATGCATGGGAAACGCATGGATTTAATGCGTTTGCCATAAAATGGGGCAGAAATGGGGCAATGCCGATGCTATGGGAGAAAGTGACAAATAAAAACGATAAAAACGACTTTTTTCGGCAAAAATATAATTGTGCTTTATAGAAAAGGTGCTATAATTAGTAACGGACGAAAAAATAATTTTCTCCTGGGAGGATTGTCGTGAAAATCATTATAGCGGGCGGGGGCAAGGTGGGCGCGAAATTGACGCGCATGCTTTCCGCGGAGGAACATGAGATTGTTTTGATTGATTCGAATAGTAAAATCGTGGGGGAAGCACTGAATCGCTACGACGTGATGACGCTTCAGGGTAATTGTGCTTCCGTCGAAGTGTTGGAGCAGGCGGACGTGGGAGAGGCGGAGCTTTTGATCGCCGTGACGGGAACCGACGAGGTGAATCTCCTTTGTTGCCTGACGGCACATTATATGAACAAGGCGATTCATACGATTGCCCGTATCCGCAGCCCCGAGTACAGCGGACAGATTTCACGCATGCGTGAGACGTTCGCGTTATCCATGGTAGTAAATCCGGAGCGGCAGGCGGCGCGGGAGATTGAGCGTCTGCTTCGGTTCCCTGGCTTTTTGAAGCGGGACACGTTTGCCAGGAACCGCGTGGAAATCGTGGAATTGCAAGTGAACGAGGACAGTGTATTGGATGGCCTGGCTCTGAGCAATCTGGAAAATGTGGCAAAGTGCAAGGTGCTTGTCTGCACGGTGCTGCGTAACGGAAACGCCATGACACCGGACGGGAGCTTTGTCTTGAAGGAAGGGGATCGTGTTTTCGTGACCGCTCCTACGTATAACTTGTCCCTTCTTTTGAAAAGTCTGGGCATTTTGCCAAGAAAAGTCAAGAAGGTCATGATTTGCGGCGGCGGGAGATTGAGCTACTATTTGGCACAGCTGTTGCAAAAGAGCGGGATGGGCGTGAAAATCGTAGAGAAGGATCATGACCGCGGCATTAATTTGGCGAAGCAGTTGTCGAAAGCGGACATCGTCTGTGGAGATGCCACGGACTGGGCATTTTTGGAGAGTGAGGGCGTTTCGCAGTATGACGCGGTCGTGGCACTGACCGGCATAGACGAGATGAATATGGTGATTTCTCTGTATGGCGGAAAAAGTGGCGTGCCGCAGATTATTACCAAGCTGGTACATATGGAGAGCAATGTACTAAGCGACCTTCCACTCGGCAGCATCATTGATCCGAAGGAGCTGTGCAGCAACATTATCGTAAAATATGTTCGCTCCTTGACAAATCGGGATTGTGCGGCCATCACGGTGCATTCGATTGCGGACGGACAGGCGGAAGCGAAGGAATTCCGGATAGAGAAAAATTCAAAATATTGCATGGTTCCGTTGAAGGAACTGCATTTGAAGAAAAACGTATTGATTGTCTGCATCAACCATGGCACGGAGCTTGTGATTCCGGACGGTGACTCTTACTACGAGCAGGGGGACACGGTAATCGTGGTGAACAGCCGCCAGAACATCGTAAGCCAGTTTAATGATATTTTTGAATATTAAGCAGTATTATATTTTAGAGGATTAATTAAGAAAGGAAAGCAACCATATTTTTTTCGGGGATTAAGGAAATGAATTATAAGGTGATAGGAAAATATGTCGGCCATATTTTGCTGATTGAATCAATTTTGATGATTCCGCCCTTGTTGATTAGCCTGGCGGAGCGGCAGTATAGGGCGGTCGTCGGATTTCTTGTGGCAATTTTGGCATCCTTTGTGGTGGCAATGCTTTTGCGTGTCCTTTGCAAAGACACGAAGAAGACCTTTTACGCCAGGGAAGGGATGATTTGTGTCGGGCTGTGCTGGATTGTACTGAGTTTGTTTGGATGCCTGCCATTTTACATTTCGGGCGAGATTCCGCACTTCGTGGACGCGTTGTTTGAAACGGTGTCCGGCTTTACGACGACGGGGGCATCTATTTTGCCGGAAGTGGAGTCGTTGTCCAACGGGATCTTGTTTTGGCGTAGCTTTACGCACTGGGTGGGCGGCATGGGCGTGCTCGTCTTTCTGCTTGCCATGGCTCCGGGGAAAGAGCGGGGGAGCGGATTTACGATGCACCTTTTGCGGGCGGAAAGCCCGGGACCCGACGTGGGAAAGCTGGTGCCGCACATTAAGGAGACGGCGAAAATCCTTTATATTCTTTATATCGTGCTGACTATCATGAATATTTTATTTTTGCTGTTCGGCGGAATGCCGTTGTTTGACGCAATTTGTACGGCGTTCGGCACGGCGGGAACCGGCGGCTTTGGTATTCGCAATGACAGCATTGCCGGGTACAGCCCGTACTTGCAAAATGTCTGTACGGTATTCATGTTGTTGTTCGGCGTGAATTTTAGTTGCTATTATCTGCTTTTACTGCGCAATGTGAAGAGTGTGTTCAAGGACGAGGAGCTCCGTCTTTATGTGGGAATCGTGGCAGGAAGCATTTTGCTGGTCGCGTGGAATATCAAGGACATGTATGCGACCATGGGCGAGACGGTTCGGCATGCGGCCTTCCAGGTGGCGAGCATTGTCACGACGACCGGGTTTGCCACGACGGACTTTGATTTGTGGCCGAGTTTTTCCAAGGCCATCTTATTGTGCCTGATGATAGTCGGGGCATGTGCGGGCAGTACCGGAGGCGGTTTGAAGTGCGGACGGCTTTTGCTACTATTCAAGAGTCTGCGCCGAAACGTGCATCAGGTTTTGCAGCCGCACAAAGTGCAGGTGGTTCGCAATAACGGCAGGCCGGTGGACGAGCAGGTGATTGCCAATGTAAACGCGTATCTCGCGGCCTACGTGCTGATCGGACTTGTCAGTTTTATCTTGATTTCCGTGGACGGGCTTAGCGTGACGACCAACGTGTCGGCGATGCTGGCATGTTTTAACAATATCGGCCCGGGACTTGAGGCGGTTGGCCCGGTTTGCAACTATTCCGTGTACGGCGTGTTTTCCAAGCTGGTTCTGATTGTCGACATGCTGGCAGGAAGGCTGGAAATTTTCCCGATTCTGGCATTGTGCACGAGAAGCGGGTGGAAGAGAAGATAAAAGGCAAGGATAGAGTTCGAAGGATGAATGTTCAATAGTGAAAGAAGGGGCTGTCACTTCTCGACAACCCCCTTTTTTACGCTATAATTCCGTGATGGAGTCGATGCTCCATTTGGCGTCTTTTTTGTCTACATCCCCGAATCCGTAGGTGGCGAAGACGAAAGGTATCCCGGCTTCCTTGCAGGCATCGGCATCGCCTTGTGTATCTCCGACATAAAATACGTCTTTCAGGTTGTTTTTCTCCATCAGGGTGCGGATGGTCCGTCCCTTGGAGGTCTGCGTCTGTCCGAAGCAGAGCGTGTCCGTCACATATTTGTCCAGTCCGGTGGTCTTTAACATCACTTCAACGTATCCGCACTGGCAGTTGCTGACAATGTAGAGCCTGGTTTTTTGGGACAACCGCTCAAAGGTTTCCACGACTCCGGGGTAGGGAATCCCGGGCTTCGTCTCCAAATATTTGTTCTCATATTCGAAGCAGAGCGCGCCGAGGCGCAAGCGTTCTTCCTTTTCCAATGTGGGGAAAAGAAGGTTGCAGATTTCATCCATCGTTTTCCCGAAGAGGGAAGATAAAAATTCGTTCGTCACCACGAAATCCAAGTCCGAATTCTCGCGAATGGCAAGGTTCCATGACTCGACCACGGAGTCTGTCGAGTCCCACAGTGTTCCGTCCACGTCAAAAATAATTCCGTCCATATTACATTCTCCTCGTTCGCATTTTATTATTCACGGGGCTGGGTGCCCTGCCGCACGGCCTCCGTCCGACAAAGTGATGGTGCCGATGGGCTTTCTTTACAATAACACAAAAAACTTCTTTTAAAAAGCCCTTTTTTAGTGTATACTCTTTAGTGGTGTGTAAAAATGAGTGAAGTACATTTGCATGTAAGTGCTCATAGTGGAAAAGAGGCAAGGATATGCGTGAAAAGATTGTATTGATTGACGGACATAGTATTTTGAACCGGGCGTTTTATGGGGTTCCCGATTTGACGAACGCGGAGGGGCTGCATACCAACGCCATTTTTGGGTTTTTGAATATTATGTTTAAAATATTGGACGAGGAGAAGCCGCAGTATTTGACGGTGACGTTTGACGTGCACGCGCCGACTTTCCGGCACGAGATGTACGCCGAGTACAAGGGAACCAGAAAGCCGATGGCGGAGGAACTTCGCCAGCAGGTGCCGGTCATCAAGGAAGTGCTGCAGGCGATGGACATTGCTATCATCGAGAAGGAGGGTCTGGAGGCAGACGATTTGCTGGGCACGATTTCCCACTTGTGCGAGGAGAAAGGGATGGACGTG
>CATLEQ010000239.1 GCA_949915905.1 uncultured Lachnospiraceae bacterium
CCCTTCGTGATGCTGTCCGCGCCGACCCACATGATGAGGACGGACACGCCGTTCATGACGATGGTCATGGCCGGCATCATGAACGCCATCACGTGTACGACGAACAAGTTCGTCTTCGTCAAGTCCTGGTTGGCCACGTCGAAACGTTCCTTTTCATGTTCCTCCGTACTAAATGCCCGAATGACCGGCAGACCTGTCAAAATTTCCCGTGTGACCAAATTCAAGCGGTCCACGAGCTTTTGCATCACCTTGAACTTCGGCATCACGAACACGGACATCAAGACCATGATCAAGCCAATCAAGAACACGGCAAGCCCAATCACCCACAGCATGGAAATGTTGGTTTCAAACACCCTCACCAAGCCGCCGATGGCCAGAATCGGCGCATAAAGCACGATCCTTAGAATCATCACCGTCACGCCCTGGATCCGCTGGATGTCATTCGTGTTCCTGGTAATCAAGGACGCGGTGGAAAACTTGTCAAACTCGTTACTGGAAAAAGACACCACCTTGTTAAATACCTGACGGCGCAAGTCACGCCCAATCGTCGCCCCCATGCGGGATGCCATGAAACCGACAAAAACACTTAATATCATGACAAATAGCGCGAGTGCCAGCATGCGGCCGCCGACCGAAAACAGATAGTCGAACTGCATCTTTTCCATGTCGATTCCCAAATCCTCATAAGCACTCTTTATATAGGAAACCGCCGCCTGCTCCACGATGGACTCCGGCAGAGCCGACATCTGCCCATGGATGCCCTCTATCAACTGTGTACGTATATCCCCCGGCAAAATCTGTAATATGTCAAACACACTTGCGTCGTCCGCCAGCACTCCCTCCGGAATGTTGGCCTTCAACTGTTCTACAATCTGCCCCACGGTCTCGCTGCCGGATCCAAGATTCTCCACCAGCATCATCGGAAGACTCATCACGGAGCTTAATTCTGTAAGCCGCTCCTCGTCCTCTTGCACGTCCGCCTTAAGTACGTAGGCTTCTTTTGCATATGAAGTATCATTTTTCTCATATGCAGAAAGCACGTACTCGACTTGCTCCTCCGTCATAAAAAGCGTGACCTTCTCCATCTCTTCCACTGAAATCGCCGTCGGTATCACGTCATCGACACCCGACTGCTGGATGCCGACATTGACAATATTGGACGTGTATGCCGGAAGCGACAAATCGCAATAGGCCTGCAAAACCAACAGCACCAGAATCACGATGGCATACTTCCAATACCTGCCAATGTACTTAAATAAATTTTTCATGGCTATTCCTTCCTTTCTTTCTACTTTTTATAAATCACCGAAATCGCCGTATTTTTTATACTCTTGCATCTTGTCTTTAAATTCCTGCACTTTTGCCTCATATTCTTGCATTCGTTTTTCACACTCCTGCATCCGTGCCTGATGCTCTTGCATTTTTTCCTTTGCCGCCCGTTCTCTTTCCTCTTCTTCCGCCTTGCACAAGTTGTCACAAATCTGTATCATCAGACGCTTTAACACGATTTTCTCTTCCACGCTCATGCCGGAAAATATCACTTTATCCAGTGTGCTGCCCACCTTGCCCAGATTCTCCAAATACTTATGGCTCTTTTCCGTGACGGAAAGCCGCATCACCCTTTGATCCTTCGAATCCGGACAACGCACCACATACCCTTCCCTCTCCATCTTCTGGATGGAAGTCGTAATCGTCGAGGGTGTCACGTTCATCCGCTCCGCCAATTCCTTTTGAGACAGCTCCTTCCCCGATAATGCCAGCAAAATCCCCGCCTGCCACGGCTTCATGTCAAATCGGGCAAATGTCCTCTTGGCCTGCTCATCCATCATACAAGAAATCTGTTTAAACAATGCAATCGCAGGAACATCCGGATCCATGTACCACATCTTAACTCCACCTTTCATAGCTTTCACAAATAACTCCATTCACCACTTTTTGTGAAACCGGGGCTGAACAGTAACTGTGTCCTCTCACACAACCACCGCCCGGTGTCACATAGGCAATTAGTTTGATATCTAACTAATAAGATACGATATGGTGCTTTGTTTGTCAAGATACATTTTTTTAAATAATGTTGGATTTTTGAAATTTTTTCTTGTAAAATTTGCACAAACTCTTTTAGATTCTTTGATTTTCGGCTCTTTTCATGCTTTTACAGACCATCAGAATTTGTAAAAAGACAAAATCCATAGATTGCAGTTTATAAAAAATTAATTAGTTTCCAAACAAACTAAAATCCAGCGAATTCTGGGAAACGGATTTTGTATCTTCCATAGACTTCCCTTTATTTTCGTGTTATACTAGGAACACTTGATAGTCCTTGCGCAAAGCTGTTGAGAACATTGACTTAAGTAAGTACAAGGAGGGGAACCATATGACAGAGAACGAAAAGCTTGACCTGCTATTATCCGAAATGCAAGAAATGAAGTCCGACATGCAGGATATGAAATCCGACATGAACGGAATGAAGTCTGACATGCAGAATATGAAGTCCGACATGAACGGGATGAAATCGGACATGCAGGATATGAAGTCCGACATGAACGGGATGAAATCGGACATGCAGAATATGAAGTCCGACATGAACGGGATGAAATCCGAGCTTCAGGAGACAAACCGCCGTATCACAAACGTGGAATTACATCTGGAAAACCACACGGACAGAAATATCCAACTGTTGGCCGAGAATTTTATCAATCTCACCAACAAGCTCAACCAGGCGATTCCGGCCGCCGACAAAAACCTTTCCTACGAGGTGAAGGTAGATTACCTTGCCCGAAAAGTGCAGGGGATGGAGAAGGACATATCCGAACTGAAAACCGCGGTGGCACAAGGCGCATAATGAAGAGTTTCACTTGCGAAACTCTCGCGCCGGAGCGCGGCCGCGTCAGCTGCCATTCTCCCCAAACGCGAAATGCGCATCCCCCGGAGGGTTTTGTTTCATAGGGAACGAAGTTTCCTATGAAGCAAAAACAGTACACTCTGCAAGAGGCCAAGCTTCGTTTTCTACCTCTTAAAAAACCAGACTTGGCCTTTTGCCATAATCTTATCTCCTATTCTCAAAGTCCTCTTTAATATCTTTTGACCAATCGGCGGAAAGGGGCGCGCACGCGCGGACATTGCATACCGCCTCGGCCACCGTCTCATAGAGGACGACCGTCCGTCGTAATGACAAACATCGTATGCTCCGGTACGTCCTCGCGGCGGGCATATTTGTGAATGTTGCCAATGTGATGGATGGCTCCGCCAATCGCGTCAAGCAAGGCGGTACACCCCCGAACCGTATATTCCTCCTCCGTCATTTTCGGAACATCCGAAAGCTTCACGCGGTCATGTAGCACCTCGCTCACGTTGTCAAACAGAATCGTGGATACATAACATTTTCCCAAACGCAATATTTCTGACTTTTTCCGCAACGCGCGCCATTGTCCCCAATCCTTCCTTTTGTTATGATAAAAGCACGACCGTCTGCTTGCGCATGACACCCGTGTTCATTTTCAATGTACGGCGGGCGGCACAAAACCATGCAGTTGGCAATATTTTAAAAAGGAGTCAGACACCATGAACAAAAATCATGCCATTTTTTCCACGTCCTTCTGGATGGAACCAATACAAGTTCCCGAAAAGCCGGACATTTCCGATTCGTATTTCGAACCTTACGTGATGGATGATGACGACCGATTCTACCGGGATTTGCGCCCCGCGCAACTCGTCTGCTGCCCACTCACCGTCAGCAAGCCAGTCAAAAAGTCCGTACTTTACGCGACCGCCCATGGCATTTACACGCTTTACCTAAACGGGCAACGCATCGGCAACCAAGAATTCGCTCCCGAATTCAGCCCTTATCAGAAATGCCTGATGTATCAGTCCTATGATATCACCCCGCTCCTTAAAATAAGCAATCCTGCAAATGCAGCCCCCAACCTTCTCACAATGATTGTCGCTGGCGGTTGGTGGTGCGGCCATGTCGGCCTAAGCGGTGACAATTGCCAATACGGCGACCGATTGGCAATCTTGTTGGAGTGCCATATCGAGTACGAAGACGGTGATTTTGAAATCAAGGATTTCTCCGAGGCTAAGTCAAGCCCCTCGCACATCCGTTATGCCGACCTGTCCGTCGGGGAATACTGTGACGCGTCGGCCGCTCCCGATTGGAGGCGCGACGGCTTGGATCGCAATGACGCACGAAGCGGCGACAGCTTTGGTGACGACAACGCGCGAAACGATGCCGGCACACACTGGTTGCCGCTCAAAAAAATCGACTTGCCCATGGACAACCTCGTGCCGCAAATAGGCGACGGCGTGCAAATCATCAAACGGCTGACGCCGCACGCCCTCACGCAAATGCCCGATGGTTCCTGGATATTGGACGTGGGGCAAAACATTGCCGGTTATCTGGAAATCTCCCTTGACGCAAAAGCCGGATGCAAAATCACTCTGGAGCACACGGAAATGCTGGATGAAAAAGGCGAATTCTTGCGCTGCATCAAAGGCCGCCACAAAGAACAGCGGGACGTTTACATTACTTGTGACGGACAGCAAAGCTGGCATCCCTCCTTTACCTACCACGGTTTCCGTTATGTAAAAATCACTGGCTGGCCCGGCGTTCCTTCCCTAAGTCAATTTCATGCCTGCGTACTTTCCACTCCTCTTAGGCGCACCGGATTTTTCGAGTGCAGTGACGCACGGCTCAACAAATTACATGAAAATATCTGGTGGAGCCAGCTCGCCAACACGATTTCCATTCCCACCGACTGCCCGCAACGCGAAAAGGCGGGATGGACCGGCGATGCCATGATTTATTCGGAAACCATGTGCCTGCTTTCCGATGCCGAAGCATTCCTGCGCCGCTGGCTTTCCTACTGCCGCGCCGAACAGCGCCCCGACGGAAGCGTTCCCATGGTCGTGCCATACTTAAGACAATATGAAAAATTTGCCGCCAAAGTCGGCTCGCACACGTCTGCCGGTTGGGGAGACGCCATCGTCATCATTCCGTGGAACCTCTATTTTCACAGTGGAAATGTGGAAATCTTAGAAGAAAACTATGCCGCCATGAAAGCCTGGGCATCTTATGCGGAATCACACGCAAGAAATGGCCTGCCTGCCAATTTTTCCGAAATGGATTCCGAACGCCAGAAACGTCAAACATATCTCTGGAACACGGATTTCTGCTTTGGCGACTGGCTGTTGCCTAGCGTCATGAAGCAGCCCGGTGCCGTCCCGATGGACAGTGCCGCTAAAACGGCGGAATTGATGGCATCCGCCTACTATGCAAACACCATTTGGTTAATGGAAAAGGTCGCGAGCGTATTGAAAGAGCAAGAGGATGCCGCCTATTATCATGACCTGCACGAAAAAATCCGTGCGGCTTTCATGGCGGAATACGTCCGTCCCGACGGCACTTTAACCCACGAATTCCAAGGAGCCTATGTCGTCAGCCTCAAATTTCACTTAGTGCCTCGCAAATTGCGAGCCCAAGCGGCCAGACGACTCTGCGAACTCATCGCGCAAAATGACGATTGCCTGGACACCGGCTTTTTAAGCGTCCACCTGCTGCTCGACGTACTCGCTGAAACCGGTCATGCCGATGTCGCCTACAAACTGCTGTTTCAAACAAAATGTCCCGGGTGGCTCTACATGATAGAACACGGCGCGACCACGATATGGGAAACGTGGGACTGCATAGGGTCTGACGGAAGCATCGGCGCATATTCGTACAATCATTACGCCTTTGGCTGTGTCGGAAAATGGTTCTATACAAGACTTGCGGGAATTGTCGCCCAAGCCCCGGGCTACCGAAAAGTGCGAATCCGCCCCGGCCATGACAGCGGCCTGACTCATGTCCGCGCCACCGTCGAAACACCCTATGGTCCATTGACCGTGGCCTGGGAAATTCTGTCTGGAACATTGCGGGTTGAAACCGTGATACCAAAGGAAATTGATGCACGGCTTTCCCTCCCCGGCCGTGAAATCAAACTTGCGAATGAAAAAAGCCAAAACTGGTGTAGCCTCATAGACTGAGGTTGCACCAATTTTATGCCTATCTTCATT
>CATLEQ010000240.1 GCA_949915905.1 uncultured Lachnospiraceae bacterium
GAAGTAACGATAAAGTAATGGCGAAAATCAGCCCAAAATCACTATAAAGAAAAGGCCGGTAATCCCCTATGTGTGGGGTTACCGGCCTTTTTTACGTCCGTGTACGGATTGACCGTATTGCAATCTGTATACAGAGGCTAGTGTCTTGTCCCGTTGATATTTAGCCAACGACTTGCCTGAATTTTCATCTGCTACGTTGTCGTCAATCGACGTAGCCCGCTACGCCTCATTCCTCCGCCTTGCGGATGGAAATTCATTCTGCGCCGTTTTGCTAAACATCAACGGGACAAGACACTAGTCAAACGTGAATTAAAAGAATTGATTTTCATTTTGCTTCCACTAGACATTTTTTTCAAAATATGTACAATAAGAGTATGAAAGTTTGTGTGGGAGAATTATGGTATGAAAAAGAGTGTGGAAAAGACAAATGTCATGCGGACGTTGGAGCAGAAGAAAATAGCGTATACAAGCCATTGTTATGTGGATACCGGAGTGATTAGCGGCATAGATGTCGCGACCGTCCTCGGGCAAAATCCGAAGCAGGTGTTTAAGACGTTGGTGACGGTCGGGAGTTCGAATAACAATTATGTGTTTTTAGTTCCGGTAGATAAGGAGTTGGATTTGAAGAAGGCGGCCAGGGCGGTCGGGGAAAAGAGCCTTGGCATGCTTAAGTCAAAGGATTTGTTGCCATTGACGGGATACATTCACGGAGGCTGCTCGCCGATTGGAATGAAAAAGCAGTTTAGAACGGTAATTGACGTATCTGCGGGCGAATTTGACACCATTATTTTCAGCGGCGGGAAAATCGGCTATCAGGTTGAAACCACGTTGGACGAGCTGAAAAGGGTGTTAAAATTCGAATTGGAAGATATTGTCGTATAGAGTGATGGACGGAGAGGTTGAGAAGGAGAGAGGAAAATGCCGATAGGAATCATTTTTAATTCGAGCGCGATCGTGATAGGCGGTATTATTGGCGCGGTAATTGGAGAGAAGCTTACTGCGGATTTTAAAGAGAAGGTAAACATGATTTTTGGCGTCTGTGCCATGGGAATGGGAATCCAATCCATTGTTTTGATGGAGAACATGCCCGCCGTCATTTTTGCAATGATTTTCGGGACTGTTTTGTGCCAGCGGGACGGGCATATATGGTTCCTTGATTTCGGGGATGAACAAAGACCACAGCATTTTGATTGCAAAATCCATTCTGGATTTGTTTACGGCCCTGATTTTTGCGTGTATGCTGGGCGCGGTCGTGGCGGCTATCGCGATTCCCCAATTTGTTATTTTTTTGCTGTTGTTTTTGGTTGCGGGTGTTATATACCCCTTGACGACGCCGATGATGATTAATGATTTTAAGGCTTGCGGAGGATTCATCATGCTTGCTACCGGCTTTCGTATGATTAAAGTAAAAATGTTTCCGACCGCGGACATGATTCCGGCAATGGTATTGGTGATGCCATGTAGTTGGATATGGGCTACCTATATTCTGCCGATGGTTAGCTGATAAACGGATCAGAAGACATTACGGCACGGTTTTTCATGAGTGTTTCCAATATAGGGTATGGTGGTTCGTTGTGGTAGAATAGGACAAAAAGGACAGAATGGGGGCGTTATGGTGATGGAAGATACGACGTGGGTGATGCATGGATTGGAATGGGAGCATCCGGAGTGTATTCATTCTTATGAGGAATTGATAAAATGGATTGATGAAGTTGGTTTTGTTCCGTTGTTTAGAAATGAGATTCAAGGTTTCTCTGTCGAGGAGCACACGGCCAGCCGTTCTTGGTGGACGGGGGATAAGGAAAAAGACCCATGGGAATGGCGCGAAATTATTGCGCGGAGCGGGAAAGTGGCGTATGGAAAATTTTTTCATAAGAAGTCGGGATTCATTTCTCTGAAATGGTTTCCTTATTTTGCAAATTATCGAAGGGACGGATATGATTTTGATGCCAGATGGGAGGACGGTCTGGCGAGCATGCGTTGCAAGAAAATCATGGATAAGTTTGAAGAGCGTAAGGAATGGATGGGGCGTGAATTGAAAGTGCAGGCCGGATTTGGAAAAGGCGGGGAGAAAAATTTTGACGGCATTGTTGCGGAGCTACAAATGCAAACCTATCTTACGATTCGTGATTTTCGGCGGAAGCGGAATAAAAAAGGAATGGAGTACGGAATGGCGGTATCCGTATACGCCAGTCCGGAGGAAATGTGGGGATACGACATGGTTTCGTCGGCATATAGTGAAAAGCCGGAAAGGTCGAAGGAGCGCATAGTTCGGCAAATTCGGAAGTTATATCCATGTGCGAGTGAGAAGCAAATCGAGATATTAATAAAATAAAAATGGATAAAGAAGTGATAGGATATCTATATTAGAGGAGTACATATAAGATGCAAGTTTTGAAAATTGGGATGTGGTGAGGAATGTCATATATGAGATATTATATCGCGGATTCGCATTTTTTCCATGGGAATCTTAATACGAAGATGGACAACCGCGGTTTCCAAAGTGTGGAAGAAATGAATGAATACATGTTGCAGAAGTGGAATGCAAAAGTTCGGAAGAATGACGACGTGGTTATTTTGGGGGATTTGTCATGGGGAAAGGCCGAGGAGACGAACGAGCTGCTTGAGAGGCTTCACGGCCGTTTATATTTGATTCAGGGAAATCATGACCGATTTTTGAAAAACAAGGATTACAATGCAAGTCGTTTCAGGTGGATTAAGCCCTATGAGGAATTGCAGGATAACAAGCGGAAAGTGGTACTTTGCCATTATCCGATTATGTGTTATAATGGGCAATATCGCGTAGATGAGAATGGAAATCCGAAGGCGTACATGCTTTATGGACATGTGCATGACACATTCGACCAACGGTTGATTGAACGGTTTCAGGACATCACGAGAAAGAGCGTCCGGGAAAATGCGGATGGGAATATGCGGGCGATTCCTTCGAACATGATTAATTGTTTTTGCATGTATTCGGATTACACGCCGCTTACGCTGGATGAATGGATTGCATGTGACGAGGCACGGCGGGCGCGCATGCGTGACGGAAACAGAGAATCGTGACAAAACGCATATGTTTACTGACGCAAGGAACAGTTCCTAAGCATTATCGAGGACAAAAGTTGAGTGAGGAGTGGGAGCGGGAGATGGATAGGAATAAGATTAACCGGGAAGATATGTTGGAGTTGACGAGGAGGATGACAACCGCCCGGACATCGATGACGCGGATTGCCGGGTGTTACGTGGATAAGGACGGAGAATTTGACGGAAGCTTTAACACGAATTTTTTGAAGCTTTCGCCGTCTGAAAAAACGAAAAATTTGAAGCTGGCCAAGGCGGTTCCTTTTTCGGAGACAAATAAGAATTTGAAGAAGTATGAATTTACCCCGGAAGCGCAGAAGCCGGGAAGCATGTGGCAATTGCTCATGGCGATGCGGGAGTGCGGACTGAAAAATGACGCTTTGATGGATACGTTTTACGACGTGGTGATGGAGCATTATCAGGCGGATTATGAGTATGCCATTTTGGTATTTCACGACCGTTATGATATTCCGGCAAAGGCGGCGGACAAGGAAAGGCTATGGGAATCGGAAGAAATGTTTGAATATTTGATTTGTGTCATTTGTCCGCTTGCGGGAGAGTACGAGCCGGGAGAGCCGGAATGTGGCTTTTTATTTCCTGCGTTTACAGAGCGGAGCGGGGATTTAAACCATGTAAATGTATTTCAAAAGGATTTGGAGAGAGCACATACGGAATTGACGGAAGAAATTTTGGGTGTGCGATAGTATGATGTTATCGAAAGTGAAAAAGGGGATAGGGTATGGAATCTATTTGGAGAAGGAAGAGAATTGTTCTTCCGGCCGTGGTGGCAGTTGTTTTATTTGCAGCGGCCTTTTGGTATGTAAATGATTATTATCACAGTGAAGACAGTGTGCAGGATTATATGGAACGCGATGGTTTGGTATCCGTGACGGAGATTAAAGATGGTCTATTTATAGATGGTCCGGGAGAGGAAGACGCGTTGGTTTTTTATCCGGGAGCGAAGGTGGAGTATACGGCGTACCTTCCCCTCATGTATGAACTGGCCAGCCAGGGGATTGATTGCTTTTTGATAAAAATGCCTTGTAATCTGGCATTTTTGGGACAGAGCAAGGCGGAGAAAATCATCGAGGAATATAGTGCGGCAAAGGATGGCATGGCGAATACGGACTCTGCGAGTCCGTCAATGTATACCCGAGGGCATCCCTTAACGCATGCCCCTGCGGGGCGGGCGAACCCTTCGGGTTCGTCAAGGTATGAACACTGGTATCTGGCAGGACATTCTTTGGGCGGAGCCATGGCGGCATCATATGCGTCGAAGCACTTGTCGGAATTGGATGGTTTAGTACTTTTGGCCGCGTATCCGACGAGTGACATAAAATCGGACGGATTTTCCGTCATGTCAATTTATGGAAGCGAAGACGGTGTTTTGAATATGGAAAAAGTGGAGAACGGACGGGAGTTCATGCCGGATGATTATACCGAGGTTTGCATAGAAGGCGGAAACCATGCGTATTTTGGAAATTATGGGCAGCAGGAAGGTGACCGCGAGGCGGAGATTAGCCGGGAGCAACAACAAAAAGAGACGGCGGAAGCCATTTTGGAGATGGTGAAGGGGAGATAATTATTATCAATGAATATGAAAAATTTATCTTTTTAGTTGACTATCTCGAAAAACATGGTAAAATAGATATCAATGGAGACATAGCTCAGCTGGGAGAGCATTTGCTTGACGTGTAAAGGGTCGCAGGTTCGAGTCCTGTTGTCTCCACGAGCAATATAGGGGGTGGAAAAGCCGACAATCCTTGTAGCAGGGATGCCGGCTTTTTTGTGTCATAGGAAACTTTGTTCTGTAAGGATTTATGCTTCGGAAAAGACTTTTTATTTAAATTGATAGCGTTCCAGCATATAGATTGGCAAGGTTTCAATTTTACCATCAATGCCACCTTTCGTATTTCCTTTCAAGTAAAGAAGTTTTTGAGCTTTTCCTTGTTCCAATGCTTTTCGTGAGGTTGTGGCGGTTCCCTTGCCTGATTTGACTTCAATCAGGTAACGGGTAGAGGAAAGGATGCTTTGTGCAACGAAATCGATTTCCCCTCCGCGGTAAGTGGCAAAGGCCGGAGTTTCAAAAATAATTTCTTCTGGAAATTCTTGACGCTTCAGCAGGTTAATATAAACATAATTTTCATTTAATGTTCCAGAGCGCGTGGGCGTGTCGGCACCGGAGCGGGACAGATAGTAATACGTAATTCCCAAATCCATAAAATAGCATCGGCTTGCAGGCTTGAAATCAAGAACGTCCATTTCAATGATTTTTCCGCAAAATCCGATAATTCCTGACTGATAAAGCCAATTAATTGCCCGATAGCAGGTTGTCTTGGTAAGGTTGCTGGAATAATTTTTAGTAACCAATTTTTGTAGTTCTTCACTGATGCTATTTTCCTCAAGCCCCTTTTTTTCGCGGAGAAGAATGCGGCAGATGCTTAAAAAGATATTGGTAAACACACTGACATCTTCGATATCGGTAAAATAGCGTAAAGATTCATTTAAAAAGATGTGAATAATCTTTACCAATTCTTTTTGTGCGGCGGGAATGCTCCGGGTGTTCAGGTAGGTTTCCACGACCTTGGGATAGCCGCCGATTTGGGAGTACAGATTAAAAATGTCTTGTAGTTTAGAGTATATTTCGGGGTCAGTATCATCTACATGTGTTAAAGGCAGCATTTTATATTTTTGAAATAAGGATTGGTCGAATGCCTCTAAAAATTCTTGAAAGGAGAGTGTAAAAATACGTATACTAGTTATATCTCCACTTGAAAAGCGGAAATCTGGTTCCAAGACACGTCCGAGGTAGCTTCCCGTCACAATAAAATGCGCTCGAAATTGCCGAGTGAATTCCCGAATACAATTAAATAGTTCTGAGGATTCTTGTATTTCGTCGAAAATAATTACGGTATCATCACTATCTTCGAAAGATGGATCAAATAAACGGAAT
>CATLEQ010000241.1 GCA_949915905.1 uncultured Lachnospiraceae bacterium
GATGTACTTTTTACTGATTTCCTGTTCCTCGCTTTTGGGCACCACGTACTTTTGCCTTTTGGCATCCACCGCCACCTTCAAAAGCTTCAAGTCCCGGATGTCACGCGACACCGTGGCCTGCGTGACTTTAAAGCCGGCATCCTGCAAATGCTGTGCCAACTCTTCCTGCGTTTCAATCTCATACTGACTGATCAGTTCTATTATTTTTGCATGTCGACTGACCTTCATCGGTTTAATTTCCTTTCATCTTTTCCCTCATGATTTTCATGAAGCTTTCTTTTCCCAGCTTCAAAAGCCGCGTCGTGTCGGCGGCCTTGCAAACCCGAACCCGGTCCGCGGTTTTAAGCGGCAACGTCTTCGCCCCGTCAAACGTGACGCAGGCATGCTCCATGCCACCGTAACGTCCTTCCCCGATTTCCACCTCGATTGCGTCCTCCCCGGACAGTACGACGCTGCTTGCATTGAGCGAATGGGAGCAAATGGGCGTGATGACGAACATGCTCGCCGTTGGCTCCACGACCGGCCCCCCGGCGGACAAATTGTATCCCGTCGTTCCCGTCGGAGTGGAAATGATAATGCCGTCGGCCTGGTAACTGTTTAACAGCTCACCATTTACATATACATGAAAATGCACCAGGCGAAGCCCGCCTTCCCGGATCACGACGATGTCGTTTAATGCCGTGTGCGAAAAATCCTCCCCGACGCTTCCCAGAAGCATCATCCGTTCCTCGATGTCCGCGTCATCCGCAAACAGCCTGTCCAGTGCGGCGCGCACGTTCGAACGCTCCACCTCGGCCAGATATCCGAGCGTCCCCATGTTGACCCCGAGAATCGGCAACGCTGTGCCGGAAAGCTCCCCCGCCACACGAATCAACGTCCCGTCCCCGCCTACCACGATGGCGCACTGGGCATCCTTCGGGATGCTCCCCGGAATAATGTAGCCGTCCGCGTCCTTCTTCGATAAATGGCACTGCTTTCCGTTTTTCTCAATATAAGCCTTGATTTCCTCCGTCACCTTATTATCCGGATCCTTTAACGGATTTGTGATCAAATAAAATTTGTCCATTTGTATTTGCTCCTCTATACCTAAGTGATCCGTTATGCCAAAGCCTCAAATGCCAAATCGACTACCGCATCCAAGTCAATGGCAATCTCCTGCGGCGTATGCTCCACGCATTTTTTTATGTGGAGGAGGTATTCGATATTTCCCTCCGGCCCCTTGATGGGGGAATAATCAATCTCCTTGACTTCAAATCCAATGGAACTGGCATAATCCGCCACCTTGTGAATGACTTCGCGGTGGGTCGAACGCTCCCGCACCACGCCTTTTTTTCCCACTTTCTCCCTTCCCGCCTCAAACTGCGGCTTAATGAGCGCCACGACCTCCCCGTCGTCTTTCAAATACTTCCAAATCGGCTCCAGCACCTTGGTCAGCGAGATAAAGGACACGTCAATCGAGGAAAAGTCAATCGGCTCGCCCAAATCCTCGGGTACCACGTAGCGGATGTTCGTCTTTTCCATGCATACGACCCGTTCATCCTGACGGAGTTTCCAGTCAAGCTGCCCGCGCCCCACGTCGATGGCAAACACCTTTACCGCCCCGTTTTGCAACATGCAATCCGTAAATCCCCCGGTGGAAGAACCCACGTCCGTACACACGCACCCCGCCACGCTTACGTCAAAGACGGCCATCGCCTTTTCCAGCTTCAATCCGCCCCGGCTTACATACGGCAGCGTATTTCCCTTGATTTCAATCTGCGCGGTTTCCAAAACGGGCGTTCCGGCCTTGTCCTCCCTCTGTCCGTCCACGAACACGTCTCCCGCCATGATAATGGCCTTGGCCTTTTCCCGGGAGGCCGCCAGATTACGCTTTACAAGTAATACGTCTAATCGCTCTTTCATTGTTCCCTCTTTATTGAACCCTTTTCTCCATTTCCTGGTACCGCTTTTTTATCCGGCCAAGAATGGCATCCTTCTCCAATCCCACTTCCCGCCGCAAAATATTCACGTCCCCGTGTTCCACGTACTCGTCCGGTATCGCGATTCCCAACACCTCTATCGGAAGTCCGGACTCGGAGACATGTGCCTGCACGCGCTGTCCGTACCCGCCGGTCCAGACATTTTCCTCGATGGTCACCACCAGGCGGTGCCTTTTTGCCAAATGCTGAATCATCTGCGTATCTAACGGCTTTACAAAGCGGGCATTAATCAAGCTGCAGGAAATTCCTTCTTCCTTCAGACCGTCTCTTACCTCTTCCGCCAATTTCGCCATGTGCCCCACGAACAAGACGGCGACATCTTCTTCTTCAAAGAGCATTTCGCTCTTTCCATATTCGACCGGTGCCCGAAACTCTTTCAGCCCCTCATAGGCTTCCCCGCGCGGATATCGCAATGCCACCGGATACTCAAAATCCACGGCAAATCGTACCATGTCCGCCATCTCCCAGCGGTTTTTCGGGGAGAGGACCGTCATGCCCGGAATCATTGCCAAATAGGAAAGGTCAAAAATCCCCTGGTGCGTCTCCCCGTCACTGCCCACCAGGCCCGCCCTGTCGATCATCAGCTTGACCGGAAGGTTTTGCAGACAGACATCGTGCACCGTCTGGTCATAGGCCCTCTGCAAAAAGGAAGAATACAACGCCAGCACCGGCTTCATTCCGCCCGCCGCCAGACCGGCCGCGAAGGTCATGGCGTGCTCCTCCGCGATCCCCACGTCATAAAAACGCTTTGGAAAATATTTGGCAAACCGGCTCAGTCCCGTGCCGTCCGCCATCGCCGCCGTGATGGCCACCACCTTCTCGTCTTTTTTGCCGATGTCACAAATGACCTTGGAAAAAATGTTCGTGTAGGTGTCCGTTCCCGGCGCGGCCTTCATCTTGCCCGTGTCAATCTCAAACGGCCCGGGGCCGTGGAACAAAGCCGGATTTTCCTCGGCCGGAGGATAGCCTTTTCCCTTCTTCGTCCGCACATGCACGAGCACCGCGCGATTCACCCTTTTCGCCTCGCAAAACGTCTTATACAGCTTCTTTATATCATGTCCGTCCACCGGTCCTAAGTAAATCAGCCCCATGTCCTCGAACAGCATCCCCGGCACGATTAATTGCTTGATGCCGCTTTTCGTCTTCTTAATCTGGTATACGATGCGGTCTCCCTTCCCGGGAATCTTTTTCAACGTCTCCTCCACGCCCTGCTTTAAGCCCGTATAGGCATCCGCCGTACGCAGACCGTTCAAATACTGGGACATGCCGCCGACATTTTCGGAAATGGACATATTGTTGTCATTGAGCACGATGATAAAATTCGTTTTCAGCCTGGCCGCGTTATTTAAGGCCTCGTATGCCATGCCGCCGGTCATGGAGCCGTCCCCGATGACGGACACCACGTTGTACTTCTGCTGCTGGATGTCGCGCGCCGCCACGTATCCCAGCCCGGCGGAAATGGATGTCGAACTGTGCCCTGTGTCAAATGCGTCACAATCACTCTCCTTCCGCTTGGGAAACCCGCTCATTCCCCCGTATTTGCGCAACTTGTCAAATCCGGCCATGCGCCCGGTAAGCAGCTTGTGCGTATAAGACTGGTGTCCAACGTCCCAGATAATCTTGTCCTTCGGCAATTCAAAGGCGAGGTGCAATGCCATGGTAAGTTCGACCACGCCCAGATTGGAAGCCAAATGCCCCCCTGTCACGCTGATTTTTTCAATCAGGAACTTCCGGATTTCCTCTGCCAATAAATCTAATTCTTCCGGATTCAGTTTTTTGATGTCATTTTCTTTCTGAATTTTCTCCAAAAGCATTTGGTATCTCCTCTTTGCGGCCGCGTAAAATCGAGCCGCTATTTTTCTCTATGTATCAATGACAGTAAAAGTTCCTCCAAAAAAGAATCCGGCGGGTTCAATTCCCGCAGTTGCCTCACCGCTTCTTTGGACAAGTGCTCCACTTCCGCCCTTGATGCTTCAAGCCCTTTGTACGTCACGTACGTGGTTTTTTCGTTCTTCTCGTCGCTGTGCGTCGGTTTTCCCAACACCTCCGTCGTGCTCGTGACGTCCAGAATGTCGTCCTGAATCTGGAACGCCTCGCCCACCTTGGAAGCAATGGATTCCACCGCGCGCACCTCGGTCTTACGCGCGCCAGCCAAAGTCGCCCCGATCATCATGGCGCACTCAATCAGTGCTCCCGTCTTTAGCCGATAAATAAAGTCCAATTTTTCCGCGTCAATCTTCTTGCCGCTTGACTCCACGTCCACGACCTGCCCGCCAATCATGCCAAACACGCCGGCCTTCGCGGCAAGGATCTGCATGGCTCTTCCCACCGTGCGCGCATCCGCCCCCTCGATGTCAAAGGCCGACGCGGCCGTCTCAAACGCCCGGTTTAAAAGCGCGTCCCCCGCGAGAATCCCCATCGCCTCCCCGTAGACCACGTGCGTCGTCTTCCTGCCGCGGCGGTATTCGTCATTATCCATCGCCGGAAGGTCGTCGTGCACCAGAGAATAGGTGTGAATCATCTCCAGCGCGGCCATAAATGGCTCAATTACCGCCCCGGTCCCGCCAAACATACGGAACGTCTCCCACATCAAAAGCGGGCGCAGGCGTTTCCCTCCCGCCATCAGGCTGTACTCCATCGCCTCCATGATGATTTTTTGATAGCCGGCCGCCTCCGGCAAAAAGCGTGCCAATATGTTCTCAATCCCGGCAATTTTATTTTTCTGTTCTTCTTTAAAATTCATGCGTCTCTCCATTCTCATCCAGAACCAGCACCTTTTTCTCCACGGTGTCGATGGTTTCGCTGCATTGTTTCAAAAGCTGCATCCCCTCACTGTACAAACGAAAGGATTCCTCCAGACTTACGTTCTCCGTCTCCATTTTCTCAATGACGGACTCCAACCGCTCAAACATTTCTTCCAAAGGCATCTGTGATTCTGTTTCATCCTTCTTTTTCAACGTCATACGCCTCCCTTTGTACCGTTTTGACATCCGCCGTGACGTGTCCGTCCTTCACAAAAACTCTGACCGTGTCGCCAATCTCCATCTGCGTCACGGAACGAATCTGCCGCCCCTTTTCGTCCTCCATGTAGGAGTATCCCTGATTTAACTTCAAAAGAGGGGACAATCCCCGCATTTTTTCAATATAAATGGCCAATTCATGCCGTCTTGTTTCTAATTCATATTTCATCTGTTGGCGTAATTCCGTCTCCAAATCCGCCAGCCGCTGCCGATTCTCATTGAGCTTTTGCTGGGGACTGGCATATTTTAGCTGAAGGGACAATTTGGACAAACGCTGTCGCTCCGTTTGCAGCCGCTGGCGCATCATGCGCCGGATCCGCATCTTATAATCCAACATGCTTCCTTCTAAAAGAGCATATTCACTGACCGCCAGTTCTGCCGCGGCCGACGGGGTGGGAGCCCGTAAATCGGCCACGAAGTCGGAAATCAAAACGTCCGTCTCATGCCCGACCGCCGAAATCACCGGCACGCCACAGTCAAAGATGGCCCTTGCCACGCTCTCCTCGTTAAACGCCCACAAATCCTCGATGGAACCGCCGCCGCGCCCCACGATCATCACGTCGACCCCGTACTTTTCCAGAGCCTTGATTCCCCGTATGATGCTTTCCGGCGCGCCCTCGCCCTGTACCAGGGCCGGATACAGAATCAACTGCACGTAAGGGTTTCGCCGTCCGGCAATGTGGATGATGTCGCGCACCGCCGCCCCGGTGGGAGCCGTGACGATGCCGATGGTTTTGACATGCCGGGGAATCGGCCGCTTGTACTCCTGCGCGAACATTCCCATCTCCGCCAATTCCTTTTTCAACGCTTCGAACCGCTCGTACAAATCACCCGCGCCGTCCAATAAGATTTCCTTGGCATAAAGCTGGTATTTCCCGTCACGCTCATAGACGGAAACCGCTCCCAGGACAATGACCTTTTGTCCCTCTTGCATACGAAAAGAAAGCCCTGACCGCGCGCTTGCGAACATGACGCAGGCAATCGTGCCGGACTCGTCT
>CATLEQ010000242.1 GCA_949915905.1 uncultured Lachnospiraceae bacterium
GAGTGTCGAGACGTACATCGTGTACGCCACCAGGTCGCCCGCGGTAATCATTCCCCTATTTAAGAACAAGCCGCCGGCCACGATTACGACAAGGTACATCAGCCCGTCGAAAGCCCGCGTGGACGTAGAAAATGCCGCCATGTATTTGTACGTTTCTTCCTTGATTTGCAAAAATTTCTGGTTGCCGCACTCAAATTTCGCGCATTCCATTCCTTCATTTGTAAATGCCTTGACTACCTTTTGCCCGAGCAGGCTGTCCTCGATGCTCGCGTTCAACTCGCCGATTTGCACGCGCTGCTTGGCGAATGCGCGTCTGCTGCGTCGGTTTAGTTTGATACAGACATAGGCCATCACGGGAACAATGGCAAATACCATCAAGGTCAGGGGAAGGTTGACCGTCGCCAAGATGATAAAGGCGACCAGGGCCTTGATACCCGCGATGAAAAATTCTTCCGGGCAATGGTGGGCGAATTCCGTCACGTCGAACAAGTCGTTCGTGATGCGCCCCATGATTTGGCCGACCTTCGTGTTATTGTAATAGGTGTTGGAAAGCAGTTGCAAATGCCGGTATGCGTCGCGCCGCATGTCCGTCTCCATTTTCGCGCCCATGACGTGGCCGGTGTCCGACATATAATAGTTTGCGAGACATTCCACGACCTTGAGGACGAGATATAAAAGGCTCATCTTCCCAATCAGTGCCACGGTGAGGCTGGCCGCGTCCTGGAGTCCCGTGTTCGTAATCTGACGGATAATCATGGGCAACACTAATTCACAAATGGTCGTTAATGCCGCGCAAAACAAGTCCATCAATAAGACGGCCTTATGGTTTTTATAATAAGGGAGGAAGCGGCGAAGCAGCTCTCCCGTGCGATATTCTTGCGTATTCATATTTTTACCTCCTACCTTTCGAAGACGATTTCTTTATTATAATTTGGCCGGGTAAAAATGTCAAACAATCAAATAAAGAAAAATGTGATTTTTTTGCATTAATAGTCCGAGAAAAACGTGTAAAAATGGCGTTGTAAACTCAAAAAAAATGTGTTATCTTATAAATGATATATTTTGAAAGGAAGGTGTTTTTTCGTGGAGCGTAAGGCGATGGAAGACTTGGTTCGATGGAAGTGCAGCGAGGAACGCAAGCCCATGGTGCTTAAGGGGGCGCGTCAAGTCGGCAAGACATGGCTGATGAGGGAATTTGGGAAAAGGCATTATGAAAAATTTTTTTATTTTAATTTTGATGAAGAGGAAGAGTTGAAATCTATTTTTGAAACGAATAAAAACCCACAGAGGATTGTCGAATTGTTGTCCTTGATTTCCGGCGAAAAAATTGTTCCTGAAAAAGTCCTGCTTATTTTTGATGAAATACAAGAGTGTCCCGAGGCTTTGAATTCATTGAAATATTTTCGGGAAAAGGCGAATGAATACCATGTGATTGCGGCGGGAAGCTTGTTAGGGACTTTGCTTGCCGCGCCTAAATCTTATCCGGTGGGCATGGTTAACCTGCTGGATGTCGCCCCGCTTACGTTTGACGAATTTTTGGCGGCGACGGACGAGTCTTTGTATGCATATTATGACGGGATTGAAAAGGGGAATGCCGTGGAGGCGATTTTTCATAGTCGCCTTATGGATGCCTGTCATCATTATTTTATCATTGGCGGGATGCCGGAATGCGTCGCGTCCTGGATAAAGTACAAGGATCCGGCCAGGGTGTCCAAAATTCAGAGAGAATTGATTGAGATTTATGAGAATGATTTTTCGAAGCATAATGGAAAAGTCAATAGTGGGCGCATTCTCATGGTATTTCGCAGCATTGTAAGCCAACTCGCAAAGGCAAACGAAAAGTTCATGTATGGCGCGGTGCGCGAGGGCGGCAGGGCGCGGGATTTTGAGGAGGCAATCGAATGGCTCGTCTCGGCAGGGATGTTGAACCGGGTTTACAACGTGTCGAAAGCGGAGCATCCGCTGGCGGTGTTTGACAAACTGGATCAGTTTAAATTGTTTGTTTTTGACACGGGCCTGCTGAAAACCATGGCGGGAATAGATAATGGTGCAATTTTATTGAAAAGTGATTACCAGTTTAAGGACCCGTTGACGGAAAATTTTATCCTTCAGCAATTGAAAGGGCAATTTGAACTGGAACCGCGATACTATTCGGATAAGAACAGTGAAATTGATTTCGTGCTTCAGTACAAGACGGAGATTATCCCGGTGGAGGTCAAGGGCGGAGAGGATAAGTCGGCTCCTTCTTTTAAAAAATACATTGGCAGTCATGATCCGGAGTATGCACTGCGTTTCTCCAAACGTGCCTATCGCCAGGATGGAAAGATTTTAAATTTGCCGTTGTATCTCGCGGGCAAGACGCGGGAATTGCTTTAGGAACGGTAAAGGGGTGACCATGGTGAAAGAACAAGAAGGAGGTACTATTAAAAAATGTATTGCTCATATCAATACATCGTAGTATAATGAACGAAAGAAAAAAGGAAATATTATTTGTTATGAAAGGAGCTGTTGGCATGGCAAAATCGGCAAGCGTATATGCAAGGATTGACCCGGACTTAAAGGAACAGGCAGAATCCATTTTGTCTGCTCTTGGTATTCCGACTTCCAATGCAATTGACATGTTTTTTAAACAGATTGTATTGAAAAAAGGATTGCCTTTTGAGGTCAGACTTCCTTATGAGAAGCCGCTCGGCATGGCTTCTCTTACAGAGGAGGAATTGGATGTGGAACTTGAGAAAGGATATGCGGATATTTTGGCGGGACGCACAAAACCTTTGGAACAAGCGATTGCTGAAATGCGTAAGGATTTTAAAATATGAAATTTCAGGTTGAATTGACGGAAAGAGCAGATAAGGATTTAAGGAATATTTTTATGTATATCGCACTTGACTTACGTTCTCCTGAAAATGCTGAGAAACAAGTGAAGCGTTTGTGGAAAGCGATTCGTTCTCTTGATGAACTGCCAGAAAGATACCGATGTTATGAAAAAGAACCGTGGTATAGCCGAGGCATGCGCATTCTTCCGGTAGATAACTATGTTGTGTTATACATTCCTTATTTGGAAGAACGGATTGTGCGTATCGTAACAGTCATGTACGGTGGACGTGACATAAGTGAACAGCTAGAGCAGGTTTGTCAGTTTTGAAAAGAGGGAGGTAAGTTGCGGCGACTACTGTCGCCGCATTTGCCGCAGAAAGAAGTATACCGCGAGGGCAACGGCCGCGAGTGTATAGCCGAGCACCCAGTAAAGATGCGGGAAGATGTCGGCATAATTGCCGCCGAGCACGGCTCGTTCCAGCTCCACCGCATGGACGAAGGGAAGGACGTTTGCGATTTTTCGGAAAATGCCGCCCACGAGGTCCAAGTCAAACCACACGCCGGACAACCAGGCGGTCAGGTTGGTGAGCAGTGCCCCGCAGATGCCTCCCACTTGTTTTACGCCAAGCAGGCTGCCGCAGAGCAGTCCGAGCGCGATGAAGAAGAGGGAGGCGGGGATGTTAAACAACACCGCGTACAGAATCGTGGCCGTGACGGGGAGTCCGAGCACGATGCCCGCGAGGTAGCAAATCACGCTTTGCGCCAACGCGATTGGCAAAATTGGCATCGTATAGCCAAAAATGAAGTCTCTGGCGGTCAGCGGGGTCGTGTAGAGCCGTTGTAATAATGCACTTTCCCTATCCTTGGCAACCAGGGTGGCGGAAAACAATGTCATAAAGGAAAGGCCGAACACCGTGATGCCGGGCGTCAGACTTTGGATTTCAAATAAGCTGACCGGGATGTTCGCCTGGATGGCGGAAAGTAAAAATATCAGAACAAGCGGAAATCCCAGACCGAATCCCAGACTCAAGGGATCGCGCAAGATTTCCTTCGCAGTTCTTCCAGAAAATGCCAGTAGTCTCATATCACAACCTCACTTCCTTCATTTATAATTGCCACGAATGCATCCTCAAATTTTTCCGTTTTGGCAGTGGCCTTTAATTCCTCGGCG
Organism: uncultured Lachnospiraceae bacterium; assembly: GCA_949915905.1. Taxonomy (GTDB): domain Bacteria; phylum Bacillota; class Clostridia; order Lachnospirales; family Lachnospiraceae; genus Schaedlerella. Next base: position 3,989 of record CATLEQ010000242.1, read on the forward strand.
GTTCCCAGCGCAAGGAGGCACCCGTCCTTCATGATGCCAATGCGGTCAGAGAGATTCTCGGCTTCTTCCATGTAATGGGTCGTCAGGATAATGGTAATCCTGCCTTTGAGAATGCGGATGATTTCCCACAAATCATGTCTGGCGAGCACGTCCAGTCCAAGGGTCGGCTCGTCGAGGAAAAGGATGTTTGGCTCGCCAATCAGTGCCATGGCGATGCTTAATCGGCGCTGCCAACCACCGGACAACTTCGCGGCTTTTTTATTCAGGATTTGTCCCAGGTCGAATTGTTCGGAAAGCTCTGCCGTTTTTCGTTCTTTTTTCTCCTTGGAAAAACCGTGGATGCCGCACATCAGTTCCAGGTTTTCTTTCACGGTCAGATTTGGCGCGACGGCGGTTTCCTGCGGTGACACGCCAATACATTTTTTGACGTTGGCCGTGTCCGTTAGAATGCTGTTTCCGTTCAGGCATGCATCCCCGCTTGTCGGCTTTGTCAGGCAGGAGAGCATTTTAATCGTGGTCGTCTTTCCCGCGCCGTTGACGCCGAGCAGGGCAAACAGCTCGCCTTCGTTTATGGCTAGGTTCAGGCCGTCAACCGCGGTCAGGTCTTTATATCGTTTGGTCAATTTTTTAGTTTCAATCGCATTCATTTTTGTCATTCCCCCTACAATGAGCACTTAGTGACCGTTCTTTGGTCACTTACGTGCGAATGTACTCCGCAAGCCTTGGCGAGGTGTTTCACGAGCCTAGCCGAGCGGAGTTTCCCATTTAATGAGCACTTAGTGACCGTTCTTTGGTCACTTACGCATGAATGTATTTTTCAGGTTACGGTTCAGCTTTGGCCGAACTGCAACTTTTTCAGTCCTTCATAGGCATCCGTCAGTACTTTGCTGATAAATTCGTCGTCCCAATCAAGATACGCGGTGGCGACCATCGTGGCAATGCCGTGGACATACAGCCACATTTCCAAGTGGAAAAGATAGGCCGCATCCTCGTCTACGCCCAGATTGTTTTCAATCAGTTTTAATAGCGGCATGACGGATTCGCGGTCTTCCTCTATTTTTTCATGGGAGCGGTCGCGCATGAAAAGCAACTTGAACAGCTCCCGTTCTTCCTTGGCAAAACGAATGTAAGCCATGCCGCTTGCCTTGTAGGGCGGGTGTTTCCCATTTGCCATGTCCGTTTGCAGGTATGATTCATAGAGCGTGTTTGCAGCCGACAGGACCTCTTGCTGCACCTCTTCCATGTTTTTAAACAGACCAAAAATCGGCTTGACCGAGCAGCCCAGTTCTTCGGCCAATGACCTGGCGGTCAGGCCGGACGGGCCGAGCCTTCTCGTAATGTCCAGGGCAGCAGCGGTGATTTCCTCCCGGGTAAATTTAAACTTCGGCGGCATGCTTTCATTCTCCTTTTTCATGGATGTCAGGTAAAGAAACGAACGTTGCGCAACAAATGTTTCTTTATAGTGCTTAGTATACACGCGATAAATTCATTTGTCAAGGAATTATTTCCAACTGCACAGCCGGAATTATTTAGTAATTATTTAGTTTTGAGCGTAGGCGCAACAAGGGAAAATGGGTTGAAAAAGTAATACGGATGCAATATAATCGTATTATAAAAATTAGGAGGCACTCATAATGTCGAAAGAGCAGAATGAAAATGGGATTTATTGAGAGGAGAATATGGAAATGAACAATAAATCAGACATTGACGAAAAGAAATGGAGAAAATTAGATACCGCTATTGAATGCATCTTAGTTATCATTGCAGTCATTATTGCCCAGATGATAGGAACCACATGGTTTGATGATTCCTTGGTGGCAACAATTATTGTCGTCATTGTTGCCGTGTCTGTTTTTACATGCATGAAACAATTCATAACGCGGACCTCCGGCCGCAACCCAAAATAAAATAGAGCCAAAACTCTGTTGACTGTGCTACAATGCACATAGGCTAATACCAACAAGGAGGTTCGACTCTATGTGCAAAATGATAGACCAA
>CATLEQ010000243.1 GCA_949915905.1 uncultured Lachnospiraceae bacterium
AAAGAGGTAAGACCCCTTGAAGACGACGAGGTAGATAGGGCGGGGGTGGAAGCACGGCGACGTGCGGAGCTGACCGTCACTAATAGGTCGAGGGCATGACCAGACGGGTGATAGGGTAATGGAGAATGACTTGGAGCATTTTTCTTTCTGTGTAGTTTTGAAGGTACACTAAAAAGATTTAAGGGAACCGAGAGATTTTGAGTTGTATCAAATTTTTTAGGTTCTTTTTTTGTGTTTAAAAAGTAAAAAAGTCTTGACATATGCTTGCTTCAAGCGTATATATAATACATGTACAGTTAGGGCGTACGAGTTATATGAAGGGAAGAGGGAAGCATGGAAGTAATACATAATTCAGATGTGCCGATTTATAGGCAGATTGTCGATTCTATGAAGACAGATATCCTATCAGGTAAATTTGCACCGGGGGAATGCCTTCCCTCCATTCGCGCACTTGCACAAGAGTTGAATATTAGTGTGATTACTACAATAAAAGCATATAAGACGCTCCAGGAAGAAGGTGTGATTACGGCAATATGCGGGAAAGGGTTTTTCATAAATGAAGAAAATCTTGAAATGCTCCGTAAGCAGCATGCTTGTAAGATGGGAGAAGCTTTTTTGGAAGTGGTTCGTCTGGCAAAACAATTGGGAATCACAGAGGAAGAAGTGTTAGATGGATTGAAAAAAACGATTGAGCGGGAATGGTAGTATGGAGTTACTCATTGTAAATGAATACCAGTACAGTGAATCTCAAGTTGATAAAAACGATAAAAAGGAGACATGACGTATGAGTTCGGCAAGAAGTGCAAGGGAAAATGGAAGAAACAAAAAGGGAGTTGGCATTTGGTTGAAAAAGCATAAAAAATTATGTATATTGTCGGTCATACTTTTAATCATAGCCGTTATTGTCGGTGTTATCGGTATCCGTATCAATCGGGCAATGGAGGAATTGCAGCGTGAGGCCAATCGTCCGGATACCGCGAAAGTGGAGAGAAGGACGCTGGTGGAGAGTGTCTCGACGACAGGAACCTTTCAGGCGGCATATGAGTCGAACCTCACTTCCGAGGTTACCAATACGACGATTCAGGGGGTATATGTGAAGCTTGGCGATCGTGTGTCGGCCGGGGATTTGATTTGTGTGCTGGACACGACGGAGCTGGAGGAGGATTTGGCGGATGCCAGAAAGGACTTGGCTGACAGCGAGAAGAGTAGTCGTGAGGATTTGGAGCGGGCGCAGAGGCAATTAAATGATGCGACCAGAACCCGGGACGAGAGTATCGCGGATTTGGATGAAACGATTAATAATGCATTGACGAACTGGCAGGAGGCCGAGGCAGACCGCATAGAGCTGGAAAATCGTCTGGCAGAGGTGGAGTCCCAGATGGAACAGCTTAAGGCGAGCTACGAATCCCCGGAAGGTGAGGAATCACAAAAGGGGAACTATATGGACAGCCCTTCCTACAGCTCGCTCAATGAGCAACTGATTTCATTGCCGGGACAAATCAGTACGGCGCAACGCGCGGAGGAGAGGGCGAAGAATAATTATGACACTGCGGTTGCCGACCGTGAGAGCAGACTGCAGCGTATTAACGACACGTATCAAAGCGCGGTTGAGAATTATGATTCGGCAGTGGAGCGTAATGCCAATGCTTCCGAGCGGGAGCGGGAGAGAGTTGCCGAGTTGGAAGAGCGGATTGCGGCGGCGACGGTTCGTACGCCGATTGACGGTATTGTCACGGATTTGAGCGCGACACTTTGGGCGGATTATAACGGCGGCTCGCTGGCTGTCGTGAAAAACACGGATACCTTGCGGGTCGAGGCAGATATTGATGAATATGATATCAATAAGATACAGATTGGACAAGAGGTCGTGATTCGCAGCAATGCGACGGGCGACGCGGAATTGACGGGAATCGTAGGCTCGGTGGCTCCGGCTGCATCAGGCAGCGAGACGGCGGGCGGCTCCGGTGGTTCCATCGCCGGGTTTGACCTTGGCTCATTAGAAGGAATGAGTGGAGGCAGTATTAGCGGTGGCGGCAGTGACGACGTGGTGTATCCGATTCTGATTGATGTCGCAATTCCGGGCACGGAAGTGAAGGTCGGAATGACGGCCAAGCTTAGCATCATATTGAGCAAGCAGGAAAATGTATTGTCCGTACCGTTTGACGCCATACAAGAGGACGAGGACGGCACTTTATTTGTCGAAGAAATCACGGGAAAGGATGAAGAGGGAGAATATACGACCCGGAAAATTTTGGTGACCAAGGGCGTGGAGAGCGACTATTATGTGGAAATTAGTGGCCCGGATGTCAAGGAGGGGATGGAGATTATCGTGCCGAAGGCGGAGAGCAAATCCATTTTTGATTTGATGCAGGAGGCAGGAGCCGCAGGGGGAATGTAAATGAGCAGGGAAGTAATTGAACTCAAAGATATTTATAAAAGATTTTACATCGGAACGCCCAATGAATTGGAAGTGTTAAAGGGAATCAGTCTGACAGTGAAAGAGGGCGAGTTCGTGGCCATCGTGGGAGCCTCAGGTTCCGGAAAATCAACCTTGATGAACATCATCGGCGCGCTTGACCGTCCGACGGAAGGGGAGTATATACTTGACGGAGTGGACGTGATTGCGGCCAAGGATTCGGAACTGTCCAGGATTCGAAATCGAAAAATCGGGTTTGTCTTCCAGACGTACAACCTGATTGCCCGGACGGATGCAATTCGCAACGTGGAGATGCCGATGCTATATGCGGGTACCCCGATGGGAGAGCGACTTAAGAAAGCAAAGGAGCTGTTGACGTTGGTGGGCATGGAAGAGCGCATGCGCCATTTGCCGGAAGAACTTTCCGGCGGCCAGAAACAGCGCGTGGCAATCGCCCGTGCCATGGCCAATGACCCGGCCATCATCCTCGCGGACGAGCCGACGGGGGCGTTGGATTCCGTGACCGGGCGGATGGTGATGGATTTATTTCACAAGCTGCATAAGGAAGAAGGAAAGACGATTGTCTTGATTACACACTCTCCGGAATTGGCGGAAGAGACACAGCGGATTGTCACGATTAAGGACGGAAGGATTATCGGAGAAAGAGAGGGACGAGACGGATGATGATTTATGAAAATATCCGGTTGGCACTTTTTAGCCTGAAGGCCAATAAGATGCGGGCATTATTGACGATGCTGGGCATTATTATCGGTATTGCCGCCGTGATTGCCATCATGACTCTGGGGGATGCCATCACCTCGAGCGTGTCGGATTCCATGTCGTCGATGGGAGTGACTAATGTCAGGGTGAGGGTTCAACAGCGGGAAGAAGAGGAAGAATCGGAAAGCGGCCTGCATTTTGACGGAGATGAGGATGGCCGCGAGATGGTGGAGACGGATTACATTACGTCGGAGATGGTACAGCAATTTTGCGATGTGTATGAAGATGACATCCAGGCCGTCTCTGCCGAGGAGATGGTAGGTCAAGGGGAGATTGAAAGCGGTTCACATCGCAGCAGCGTTTCCGTGGAAGGAGTCAGCCTCGGCTATTTTCATGTCAATCGCATTGGAATATTAAAAGGAGGGTATTTCAGTGAGAAGGAGATGAATGAGGGACAGATGGTGGCACTCGTTGCAATGGACGTGGTGGATGACATTTTCGGCGGGGACATGGAAGAGGCGGTCGGAAGCACCATTCAAATCGCGCTGGATAATAAATATTATAATTTCGTGGTTTCCGGCGTATATGAGGAAGATGACAGTAACAGCATGAGCATGAGTTCGTATGCGATGCTGTTTGGCGGCAATGGTTCGACAAGCTGCTATATTCCGATAAAGACGGCACAGCGGCTCAACCATTCCTCGGGTTATACGCAGTTTACGGTCATGGCAAACGCGGATGTCGACCCGGACGAGTTCAGTGTGCGGATTGAGAATTTTTTTGATAATTTGTACCGCAATAACCAATATTTTGAAGTAAGTGCCATGAGTATGTCGGCGATGGTCGACGTGATGGCCGAGATGATGAATACCGTGACGGTGGCGATTGCCTTTATCGGCAGCATTGCGTTGATTGTCGGCGGCATTGGGGTGATGAACATTATGTTGGTGTCCATTACGGAGCGTACCCGTGAAATTGGTACCAGAAAGGCGATGGGCGCGCCGAACAGTTCCATCCGCATTCAGTTTATCATCGAGTCCATCGTGATTTGCATCGTCGGGGGGATTATCGGCATTATCTTGGGATGCATTGTCGGTGTTGCGGCGGCAAGTTATGCCGGGGTCAGCGCGACACCGTCGGTGAGGAGTATCTTCATTTCCCTGGGCTTTTCCATGGCCATCGGCGTGTTCTTCGGTTACTATCCGGCCAACAAGGCGGCCAAGCTGAATCCGATTGACGCGCTTCGGTATGAATAATTATATATGCAATGTACTATTTAATTTTGTGTATGGGTTTTTTGATATTCTTGCGGGGTCATGTGGTAGGCATCTTTAAATTTTTTATAAAAATAGGTCTTGTTGTTATACCCCAGAAGCTGCATGATTTCCGCGATGGAATAATTGGTATTCAACAGCATCGAGGCAGCCGATTCCATGGCAATACAGTTGCGATATGCTACCAGTGATTTGCCGGTATGCACTTTTATGATTCGATTGATGTAATCCCCGCTATAATGTAGGAGGGATTCCAGTTTCGAACGGCTGATATTGCCATGGTACAGTTCCAGTGTGTGGACGATTTGCCGAAATAGGTATTCGTCGGATGTGCCATCAAAGGTCAGCGTCTTGGCACTGAAAAAGGCCGGATTGCCGAGCAGAGTGAAAAGCTGCATGATGCATTCGCCCACGACCATGCTGGAGGAAATGTTCGAATGTTGGCATTCGGACATGATTTTGTCAAATAAAGAATAGATTAAATGCTTCATGTCATCGGAATAATCATGGGGAATGAGGGAAATACAGCTTTTTTTATAGTCTGAATCGTGAATCAGCCGGTGGAGCTGGTCAAAAATTCGCGTGCTGTTGTCGCCGAGATTCCCATGGTTGTTGAAAAGCTTGTTAAAATTCTGCAGTGTCGTTATAAATTCATCGGAAAGCAATAGAAAGAACGCCTTATAATTGGAATGGAATTCTTCCATGTGGCGGATCCATTTATTCATGCAGCAGCACCAGCCCGCATTATAAAATGCGGTTTGGCTCTCAATGCAGTGTCCTGTATACCCTTCCACGACGAACATGATTTCTATGGCATCATGCTGGTGCAATCCGGTAATAAAATCTGGTTCCACGTAATCTTGCGAGCCAATCACCCTATGTGTAAAATAGTTCGGCGCGGCCAGATAGTAATCCATTTTTCCTAGTTCATAATCCACGAACTCCCCAACCAGGGCATAAGGGGCGTTCAGGTGGAAATAAGCATGTGAAATGCTGCTTGTCTTATTTACTTCGATTGGCTCATACTGGTTATTCATAGTCCACCTCATTCAATATTGTCTTTACAAATACGAAAATCCCATATTTGATACTAAAAGTCCCGACACGACGGATTGGAACATTGTTTCTTGAAACCATGGTTGTTACACTAAATACATTCCATGGATGTATTTTTATTATACGAGAAAAGATGGGAAAAAAACAGAAAAATCCAGAAAATCAGTATCCAAAACGGGAATGATGTGACCCGTGAAAAGAAGTAGAGTGATAAAGAATCTGAGGAATTCTGGAACTGGGAAAGGAGGGAGTGGCTTGAACAGGCAAAGCTTCAATGAGGGTTGGATTGTCTCGACGACGGGCAACATGGTCGGGGAACTGTTGGGGGAAAAGCAGGCGCCGCCAAAAAGTGTTACCCTGCCCCATGATGCCATGATCGCACTGCCGAGAAAGGAAAAAAATCCGGCGCAAAATTCCGGAGGCTTTTTTCCCGGCGGGGATTATACGTACACGAAAACATTTTTTGTCCCCGAGGGGAAAAAGGAACGTTAC
>CATLEQ010000244.1 GCA_949915905.1 uncultured Lachnospiraceae bacterium
ATACCTGCGGCGTCCTCACGGTGATTGACGAGCAGTCGACCGATATCGCCATGGGTGTTGACAAGGCATTGGAGGCGAAGGAAAACCGCATGTCCGAGGACGAAATCGAGGCAATCGGGGCAGGCGACCAGGGCATGATGTTTGGTTATGCGTGTGACGAGACAGAAGAATACATGCCGTACCCGATTGCATTGGCACACAAGCTTACCTTGCAGCTTACGAAGGTGAGAAAAGACGGGACGCTTACCTACCTGCGCCCGGACGGCAAGTCCCAGGTGACCGTGGAATATGATGAAAACGGCGTGCCGCAGAGGCTGGACGCGGTCGTATTGTCCACGCAGCACGACGCAGACGTGACGCGGGAACAGATTCATGAGGATATCAAGAAGTATGTATTTGATCCGGTGCTTCCGAAAGAGTTGGTTGATGAGAACACGAAGTTCTTTATCAATCCGACCGGACGTTTCGTCATCGGCGGACCGCACGGGGACAGTGGATTGACGGGACGCAAGATTATCGTCGATACATACGGCGGCATGGCCCGTCACGGCGGCGGCGCGTTCTCCGGCAAGGACTGCACCAAGGTAGACCGCTCGGCGGCGTACGCGGCACGGTATGCGGCGAAGAACATCGTGGCGGCAGGCCTGGCGAAGAAATGCGAGATTCAGCTTTCCTACGCGATTGGCGTGGCACAGCCGACCTCCATCATGGTGGATACGTTTGGAACGGGCAAGGTATCGGATGAAAAGCTGGTGGAAATCATTCGCGAGAACTTCGACCTGCGCCCGGCGGGCATCATCCGCATGCTGGATTTGAGGCGGCCAATCTACAAACAGACGGCGGCATATGGTCATTTTGGAAGAAATGATTTAAATTTACCATGGGAAAAGCTAGATAAGGTTGACGAATTGAAAAAATATATGTAAAATATAAGGGACGGCTTCAGACACCGTCCTTTACTTATTTTATAAGTCCGGTGCGGTTCCTATTAGAAGGGGAATGCGGCACCGGACGAAAAAAGGAGCACCGATGAAATTAAAGACCAAGTTGATTCTTGCATTTATGGTAGTCATGTCGTTCCCGACCGTATTGATGTCGCTTGTGGTGTTTGTGGCGGGGGAGGGAAAAATTATTGAGATGCAGCAGCTGTTTTTGCTGATGGTATTCGTCACCTCCGGCGTGCTGATTTATTGGATTTACCGAACCGTGTCCGTGCCGCTTTCCAAGTTGCAGAAAGCGGCGCGTAATATTAAAGAGGGCAACCTGGATTTTGAGATTCATGCGGATGCGGATGACGAGATTGGGCAGCTGTGCCAGGATTTTGACGAGATGCGCCAGCGGCTGAAAGCAAATGCCGAGGAGCAGCAGGAGACGGAGCGGGAGAACAAAGAACTGATTAGTAATATTTCCCATGATTTGAAGACCCCGATTACGGCCATCAAGGGTTACGTGGAGGGCATCATGGACGGGGTGGCGGACACTCCGGAAAAGATGGACAGGTACATTAAAACGATATATAACAAGGCAAATGAGATGGATTTGCTGATTAATGAATTGACGTTGTACGCCAAGATTGACACGAACCGCATCCCGTATGATTTTACGACGATTTCGGCGATTGAATATTTCGGGGATTGCGCGGAGGATCTGGCGATTGAACTGGAGTCGAAAGGGACCAAGTTCGAGTACTGCAACTACATTGAGGAGGATTCGAAAATTATCGTGGATCCTGAGCAGATGCGGCGGGTGATTAACAACATCGTGTCGAATTCGATTAAATATATGGATAAGCCGAAGGGGCGTATCACCATGAATTTAAGGGATGTGGGAGATTTTGTACAAGTGGAGATCGGCGACAATGCCAGGGGAATCGCGTCAAAGGATTTGCCGTTTGTCTTTGATCGGTTTTACCGCGCGGACGCGTCGCGCAATTCGTCCAAGGGAGGAAGCGGCATCGGGCTTTCCATCGTGAAGAAAATCGTGGAGGAGCACGGCGGCAACATTTGGGCGACGAGCGTGGAGGGAGAAGGCACGACCATGTTTTTCGTGGTGAGAAAATATCAGGAGGTACCAGTAAATGAGTAAACGTATTTTTATCGTGGAAGATGAAGAAAGCATTGCGGACTTGGAGAAGGATTATCTGGAGTTGAGCGGGTTTGACGTCGAGGTGGCCAACGACGGCCGCGTCGGACTTGACAGGGCGCTTACCGAGGATTTTGACCTGATGATTCTTGACTTGATGTTGCCGGGAGTGGATGGTTTTGAAATCTGCCGCCAGGTGCGCGACAGTAAGAACTTGCCGATTATCATGGTGTCGGCCAAAAAAGATGACATTGATAAAATTCGCGGACTTGGGCTCGGGGCGGACGATTACATGACCAAGCCGTTTAGCCCGAGCGAGCTGGTAGCGCGCGTGAAGGCGCATCTGGCACGTTACGAGCGGCTGATTGGCAGCAGCGTGGAGGAAAACGAGATTATCGAGATTCGCGGCTTGAAGATTGACACCACGGCCAGGCGCGTGTGGGTCAACGGCGAGGAGCGATCTTTCACGACGAAGGAGTTTGACCTGCTCACGTTCCTGGCCGGGCATCCGAACCATGTATATACGAAGGAGGAATTGTTCCGCGAGATTTGGGACATGGAGTCTATCGGGGATATTGCGACCGTGACCGTGCATATCAAGAAAATCCGTGAGAAGGTGGAATACGATACCTCGCATCCGCAGTATATTGAGACAATCTGGGGCGTCGGATATCGGTTCAAGGTGTAATGTTATGATAACCAGTACGTCAAATCAAAAAATTAAGGAAATCGTGCAACTGCAAAAGAAAAGCCGCCTGCGCAATGAGCGTGGGGTTTTTCTTGTGGAGGGGCTTCGCATGGTGCAGGAGATTCCGGCGGAGCGAATCGTGCAATTGTACATGACGGAGGAATTTTATAAGAAAAAGGGAAAGGCTTTGACTGTGGCAATGTCCCCCGAACTGGTGACGCCCACGGTATTTTCTTACATGTCGGACACGAAGAGTCCGCAGGGCGTGCTGGCCGTCGTAAGGCAGAGCGAGTACCGGGCGGAGGACTTGATGGACGAGCCGGACGTGCACCTTCTCGTGCTCGACAACCTGCAAGACCCGGGCAATCTGGGAACGATTTTCCGCACGGCGGAGGCGGCGGGCGTGAACGGCGTGTTTCTGAGCCGGGACTGTGCGGACATTTACAATCCAAAGAGCGTTCGTTCCACGATGGGGGCGATATTCCGCCAGCCGTTCGTCTATGTGGATAGTTTGCCGGACGTGATTGGCAAAATGAAGGAGAAAGGGATTGCCGTATATGCGGCCCATTTGGAAGGGGCGCGCGCTTATGACCGCGAAGATTATCGCGGGAGGACGGCATTTTTAATCGGAAATGAGGGAAATGGCCTTCGTAAGGAAGTGGAGGAAATGGCCGACGTGCGCATTCGCATTCCCATGGCGGGACGGGCGGAGTCGCTCAACGCGGCCGTGGCGGCGGGAATACTGATGTTTGAGGTGAGCAGGCAGCGGCGGGAGTGAACGGTAACTTAGCTGTGAATAGTAACGATTGTTAAAAAAGTGATTGACGAAATGGGAAATATATAAGACAATAGGTAAAGCGACAAGAAAAGAAAGGATGAGGATCATGAATTTAAAAGGAAGAAATTTTTTGACTTTGCGGGATTTCACGACGGAAGAGATTTTGTATCTTCTGGACTTGGCGGAGGACGTGAAAAATAAAAAGAAAAACGGGATTCCGGTGGACAACTACAGAGGAAAGAACGTCGTTTTATTATTCGAGAAGGACAGCACGAGAACCCGTTGTGCGTTTGAAGTGGCGGCGTATGACATGGGCATGGGCGCGACCTATCTTGGACCGACCGGCTCCCAGATGGGCAAGAAGGAGAGCATCGAGGACACGGCGCGTGTGCTTGGCAGGATGTACGACGGTATCGAGTACCGGGGATTTGGCCAGGACATCGTAGAAGAGATTGCGAAATATGCCGGCGTTCCGGTGTGGAACGGCCTGACGAATGAGTACCATCCGACGCAGATGCTGGCGGACATGCTGACGGTTCGGGAGAACCTGGGCAGGCTCAAGGGCGTGAAGCTGGTGTATTTGGGCGATGCGCGCTATAACATGGGCAATTCCTTGATGGTGGCGTGCTCCAAGTTGGGAATGCATTTCGTGGCATGTACGACTGCGAAGTATTTCCCGAGTGACGAGCTGGTGGCGGCCTGCAAGGAGTATGCGGCGGAAAGCGGCGGCAGCGTCACACTGACCGAGGATGTAAAAGAGGGCACGAAGGATGCCGACGTTGTCTGCACGGATGTGTGGGTATCGATGGGTGAGCCGGATGAAGTGTGGGAGGAGCGTATTCGTGAACTGACCCCGTACAGGGTGACGAAGGACGTGATGGCAAATGCGAAGAAGGAAGCGATTTTCCTGCATTGCCTGCCGTCATTCCATGACTTGAAGACCAAAATTGGAAAAGAAATGGGAGACCGTTTTGGCATCACGGAGATGGAAGTGACGGACGAGGTGTTTGAGTCAGGGCAGTCACGGGTGTTTGACGAGGCGGAGAACCGCATGCATACCATAAAGGCGGTCATGATGGCCACGTTGGGCGTGGAAGAGTAAGGCAGATTTGTTACGGTTTACAGTAACGGTGATTTACAAAAGTTTCAGCGGCTATTCATAGTAATTTAATGGAGGAAGAATCGTTGAAAGCGGAAATTCTAAATTTACTGCGTGAGAGAGGGGATTACGTGTCGGGACAGGAACTATGTGACTTGTTCGGCGTATCCCGCACGGCAGTATGGAAAGTTATCAATCAATTAAAAGAAGAAGGGTATCAGGTGGATGCCGTGCGTAATCGGGGATATCGAATTATAGATAGCCCCGATGTCTGTACGAAGGAGGAACTGGATAGCCTGATGCATGGGCAGACGGCATGGGCCGGGCAGAATATTCAGTTTTACAAAGAAACGGATTCCACGAACCTTCGGGCGAAGCAAGCGGGCGAGCAGGGCGAGCCGCACGGCACGCTCGTGGTGGCGGAGACGCAGACGGCCGGACGCGGAAGGCGGGGGCGCGGCTGGGTGTCGCCTCCGGGCAGCAGTATTTACATGTCCTTGATGCTGCGACCTTCATTTGAGCCGGACAAGGCCCCGATGCTGACGCTAATCATGGCGTACAGCGTGGCACGGGCACTGGAAGCATGCCTGGCGGAGAGCGGCGTGGGAAAAATTCAAATCAAATGGCCAAATGACATTGTGCTAAATGGCAAAAAGCTTGTGGGCATTCTCACGGAAATGAGCACGCAGATAGACTATATCAACCATGTGGTCATCGGAGTGGGAATCAATGTCAATAGAGAGGAATTTCCCGAAGAAATCAAGGAAACGGCGACATCCTTGCGGATTGAGGCGGGACGTTGCTTCAAACGGGCACCGTTGATTGTGGAAACGATGCGGCAGTTTGAAGGGACTTACGAACAGTTTGAAAGATGCCAGGACCTGGCATTTTTGCAGGAGAAATATAATGGATTGCTTGTCAATTGCGGAAATGACGTGATGATTCATGACGCGCGGCAGTCGTACCAGGCCAGGGCGTTGGGAATCAACGAGAAGGGCGAGCTGATGGTGCGCAGGGAGGACGGAAGCGTGGAGGCGGTTTACGCCGGGGAAGTGTCCGTGCGCGGCATTTATGGATATGTTTGAATGGAAGTGAAAGGGAGCCATATGTATGGAAATAAATGACATGGAAGAAATCGTATTGTGCGCGGCCAGTGCCTACGAACAAAAGTTTTATCTGAATCCAGAATTTATGGAACTTCCCGAGGAGGTTCGGCAGGAATTGCAAATCATGTGCGTCCTATACACGGAAGAGATTGGCGGCATTTTGCTTCTGGTTTTTGACGAGGATGGTGATCTGCAGTTGAAAGT
>CATLEQ010000245.1 GCA_949915905.1 uncultured Lachnospiraceae bacterium
TCTTATCCAACATTTCCAACGAGACGGTCACCGGCAAACGTCCTACCAGCTCCGGAATGATGCCAAACTTCACCACGTCCTGCGGCAATACCTCTTTCAAGAGCACGTCCCTGTCATGCTCCTGCCGCTTGGAAATCTCGGAATTGAATCCGATGGACTTCCGATCCAGACGCGTCTCAATCAGCTTCTCGATCCCTTCAAAAGCCCCACCGCAAATAAACAAAATATCTGTCGTATTAATCTGGATCAGTTCCTGCTGCGGATGCTTTCTCCCGCCCTGCGGCGGCACGGAAGCCACCGTGCCCTCTATAATCTTTAGAAGAGCTTGTTGTACCCCCTCGCCCGACACGTCTCTCGTAATGGACGGATTTTCGGATTTTCTCGTGATCTTGTCAATCTCGTCGATATAAATAATCCCGTGCTCGGCACGCTCAATATCACCGTCTGCCGCCTGAATGACCTTCAAAAGAATGTTTTCCACGTCCTCGCCCACGTATCCCGCCTCGGTAAGCGCCGTCGCGTCCGCGATGGCAAACGGAACGTTAAGCACCTTTGCCAACGTCTGTGCCAGCAACGTCTTGCCGCAGCCGGTCGGACCCAGCATCAAGATATTGCTCTTCTGAAGCTCCACTCCCAAATCACGCTCGGCCAAAATTCTTTTATAATGATTGTATACAGCTACGGAGAGCACCTTTTTGGCTTCATCCTGCCCGATTACGTAGTCATCCAGAAACGCCTTCAGCTCTTCCGGTGTCAAAAGATTGATATCGTCAAACCGCGTCTTCTCCTCGTACTCGTACTCTTCCTCCAAAATTTCCGAACACACGTCGATACATTCGTCACAGATATACGCGCCGTTCGGTCCGGAAATCATCTTTCGCACTTGTGTCTGAGGCTTGTTGCAGAAAGAACATCTCACCAAATCCTCACCCATTTTTATTGCCATGCTACCTTCTCCTCGATATACTTAATGCTTCGCGATTACTTCATCAATCAGGCCATACTCTTTCGCCGCCTGGGCAGGCATAAAATTGTCCCTCTCGGTATCTCGCTGGATGACCTCGAGCGGCTGTCCCGTATTCTCCGCCAGGATTTCATTCAATTTTTGACGGGTGCGCAAAATGTGCTCCGCCGCAATCTTGATTTCGGTCGCCTGTCCTTGTGCGCCACCGGACGGCTGATGAATCATAATCTCCGCGTTTGGCAGGGCATAACGCTTTCCCTTCTTGCCGCCGGAGAGCAGAAACGCCCCCATGCTGGCCGCCATGCCGATACATACGGTGGATACGTCACACTTGATGTACTGCATGGTGTCATATATGGCCATTCCCGCGGTCACGGAACCGCCCGGGCTGTTGATATACAACTGGATGTCCTTGCCCGGATCCTCCGCCTCCAGGAAAAGAAGCTGCGCCACCACGATGTTGGCGGACACGTCGTTTACTTCCTCTCCCAAAAATATAATCCTGTCTTTTAATAGTCTCGAATAAATGTCGTAAGAGCGTTCCCCACGATTTGTCTGTTCAACGACATAAGGCACTAAACTCATATGAAGTCTTCCTCCTATCTCTCCTGCTGTCAAAATATGTCCTCCCCGTGCTTTCTTACTCTTCCACGGCCGCGTCGGCAAGCAACGTCACCGCGTCCTGTACGGCAATGTCCTTCTTCATCTGCTCCATCTCACTCTCGCCCATCATCTCCTTGAGCTTGTCAACCTCCATCTGGTAGGCATCCGCCATCTTCTTCAGTTCTTCATCCAGACGCTCGTCGGACACTTCGATATTTTCCGCCTTGACAATTTCCTCCAGTACCAGTCTGGTCTTGATTCTCTTCTCTGCCTGCGGCTGCAAATCCGCCATCATGCGCTCAGCCGTCATGCCCGTGAGCTGGAAGTACTGCTCCATGTTCAGCCCCTGCTGTTGCATGCGGCGCGCAACATCCTCCGCCATCTGTCTTACCTGAAGATCCAACATCGGCTTCGGAATCTCCATCTGGGCGTTCTCGATTGCCTTGTCTACCGCCTGGTCTTCCTTCTTCTGCCTGGCCTCCGTTGTCTTGCGCTCTTTGATTTTATTCTCTACCTCTACGCGATATTCCTCCAACGTATCACATTCGGACACTTCGGATGCAAACTCGTCATCCAGCTCCGGCAATTCTTTCGCCTTGATGGTATGAACCGTACATTTGAACACGGCGTCCTTGCCAGCCAGGTTTTCCGCCTGGTAATCCTCCGGGAACTTCACGTTCACGTCCAGTTCCTTGTCAATCTCCGCGCCGATCAGTTGCTCCTCGAAGCCCGGGATAAATGCGCCGGAACCAATCGTCAACGGATAGTCCGTACCTTTTCCTCCCTCAAACGCCTCGCCGTCGACAAATCCTTCAAAATCCAGGGTTACCATGTCCTTGTCCGCCACGCTGCGATCCGTCACCTCGATGGTTCTGGCGTTGCGCTCGCGCTCCGTCTCAATCTCTTTGTCAATTTCCTCGGCAGTCACTTCCAAAGAAGCCTTGTCCACCTTCACGCCCTTGTACTCGCCCAAGGTCACTTCCGGCCGAATGGCCACTTCCGCAGTAAAGATAAACGGTTTTCCCTTTTCCATTTGTACGACGTCAATCTCCGGCTGTGACGTAATCTCCAACTCACATTCGTCATATGCCTTTCCATAAGCGTCGGATACCATGCGGTTTGCCGCATCATCATAAAAGACTTCCGGCCCGTACATCTTCTCGATCATCTGGCGCGGCACTTTTCCTTTACGGAAACCCGGAATGCTAATCTGCCCACGCTGTTTCAAATAAGCTGCCTGCAAAGCCTTCTCTACGTCCTCTGCAGATACTTCGATTGTCAGCTTTGCCATATTATGCTCTAATTTTTCTACTTGTAAACTCATTTTTTATTTTCCTCCTAAACGACATAAAATTGTATTATACCAAGTGGCAGACAAATCTGCTGCTCAGTATACAAGTCACACCCATGTCAGCGTAAGCGACTTGCATAACGGGGCACCGCCCGCAGTCATTTTCACAGTATAGCACAAATGCCGCACGATTTCCAGCCTTTTTTTACTCAAAAAGGATGGATTCTCTGATTTGTTCCGCTTTTTCGGCTCCGACAAGTACTTCTACCAGCTTTAGCGCAAATGGAATCGCCGTTCCCATGCCCCGGCCGGTGATAATATGTCCGTCCGCCACGGCCGGTTCAAACACCACCTCGACACCCTGAAGCTTCTCCTCAAAAGAAGGATAACAGCAAGCCTTGCGTCCGTTTAGAATCCCCATCTCTCCTAAAATACTCGGTGCCGCACAAATGGCCGCAAGCCACTTTTCTTCCTTATCATAAGTGCGAAGCAGTTCGCCAAGCCCCTTGTGCTTCTGCAAATTTTTCGTCCCCGGCATGCCGCCCGGCAGCACCAGCATGTCCGCCTTCGTACACGACACTTCCTCAAACACCTTGTCGGCCTTCACGCCAATCCAGTGGGCGCCCTGCACCAGTTCGTCTCCACTTATGGACACCGTATCCACGCGCACTCCGGCTCTGCGCAGCACGTCTACCACGGTAAGTGCCTCGATTTCCTCAAAACCATCCGCCAAAAACACACATACATACTTCATTTTGTCTCCTCCTTGTCAGCACCATTTTCTCTTTTCCATTAATAGTACCAAAATCTGTGGCCGAACGCAATGCAAATCGCGGATTTCTATTTACTTTTTTCGCGCATACTACTATTATAATGATGTTGGAAGCAAAATGCATTTTATCCCCCTGATGCCCACGAATTGGCGCAAACAGTTACTATTCAGAACTCTTACAAGAAAAGGAGAACCCCATGGAAATCGAACGAAAATATTTGATACAAAGAGAACAAATCCCCCTTGACCCGTCCGACTACCCCTGCCGCCACATCGAGCAGGGATATCTGTGCACCAATCCCGTCGTGCGCGTCCGACGGGACAATGACGATTATTACCTCACCTACAAGTCAAAAGGACTGATGGTACGAGAAGAATACAACCTCCCGCTAAACGCGGCCGCCTATGAACACTTGAAAGCAAAAATTGACGGTCGGCTGATTGTAAAGGAACGCTATGTGATTCCGCTCGGTGAGGCGATGGAAACCATCGAACTCGACTTCTTCAAGGGGGATTACGAAGGGCTCGTCCTGGCCGAGGTCGAGTTTCCCGACGAGGCAAGCGCGAATGCCTTTTGCCCGCCCGCATGGTTCGGCGAGGACGTCACCTATTCCACCAAATACCACAACAGCACGATGAGCCGGAAATAGGAAATGGGTTTCGTAAAAATTTCATACTTGTAATCCAGCAACGTATCATTTATAATACGAATCAGGAATATAATTTCCGATTTGTATGGATATTCGTGGATAATTGAAAAAATATCCAACTCCCCCGGCTTACAACAAAATCAAATGGTACATTCACAATTTACGGAGGTATGCCATGTACATTCATCGCGCAATGGAAGAAAAGCTAAATGATCTATCCAAACATTTTCCCGTCGTCATGGTCTGTGGTGCCAGGCAGGTCGGAAAAACGACGTTGCTGAACCAAATAAAAGAAGGGCATGAACAAATTCAATATGTCACACTCGATTACCCAAGATTGCGACTCCTCGCCCGGGAGGGCCCCGAACTTTTTTTACAACAATACCAGCCGCCCCTCGTCATTGACGAGATCCAATACGCTCCGGAACTGCTACCTTATATCAAAATACGGGTAGACCAGGCAAACCAGAACGGATTGTACTATTTAACCGGTTCGCAAATGTTTCATATGATGAAAAACGTGAGCGAGTCCCTGGCAGGCAGGGTCGGAATCCTATCCATGTATTCTTTGTCCAGAGCTGAAATCGAAGGCAGGAAGTCCCTTCCTTTCCTGCCGGAGGCAATCCGGCCAAGGGATATGAAAACACAAAAGGTGCCCGATACGATTACAGACATTTTCCAGAAAATTTACCGTGGCGGCATGCCGAAAATGGCCGTCGACGAAGAATTATCGCCGGAAGATTATTTTGGCGCGTACATGCAAACCTATCTGGAGCGCGACATACGTGACCTGATTGCCATAAAGGACGAAAACAAATTTTTAAAATTCATCTCCTGTGCCGCGGCGAGGACCGGCCAGGAACTGAACCTCGCGGACATAGGAAAAGACGTGGACATCGACCACAAGACGGCGGACGGATGGCTTTCTGTCCTCGTCTCCTCCGGACTCGTATATTTATTGCCCCCCTATTCCGGGAACACGATAAAACGGATTGTCAAACGTCCAAAGCTGTACTTCATGGACACGGGACTCGCATGCTATTTAAGCCTCTGGAACAACCCGAGGGCATTGGAATTGTCTGCCATGTCCGGCGCGATGTTCGAAACTTACGCTATATCGGAAATCATAAAAGGGTACGCGAACCAAGGAATCGACGTAAGAAGCCGCTTTTGCTATTATCGGGATAATAACGGAAAAGAAATTGATTTAATCATTCTGGAAAATGGGAAATTATACCCGGTTGAAATCAAAAAAAGTGCCGACCCAGGAAAAAATGCCCTGAAAAATTTCAGCATACTGGACAGTTTGCCGGAAGAAATCGGCGAAGGGGCGGTGATTTGCATGACCCCCATGGCAATCCCGCTGGACGCGAAAAACAAACTGGTTCCCATCGCATACATCTAATCTTCGCTCCCTTATACGTTGAAAGTCCCGTGCCACACACGCTGCATGAGCGCGGGCACGGGACTTGATTCTCACTCCGCAATCCGCAGCCGGTGCAAAATCTCCGAGAATCCGGACGCGCATTTCGCGTACTCGCCCTCCGTCATCTTTTCCGTCAAGAACCCGAACTCACCGCCAAGGCCTTCCACCTCCACAAGCGTGACCGAGCCGAACGACTCCTTCACGGCCGGAAGTTTCTCCTGCGCATCGCCCGGCATCCGGACGAAAA
>CATLEQ010000246.1 GCA_949915905.1 uncultured Lachnospiraceae bacterium
GGTATGGATATAGGTTGGAAGGTATTCAGATTAAGCTTGTGGCGAAAGGTGGCAACCCGCCAGGAAGTACGGCAAATGCGTTTAGCGAGAATCGTTCGGCGGATAAAACATATGTCGTTGATTTGGGAAATGGACAAACCACCACGGTGGTAGGACATTTCGAAGATGCATATGCAGAACGCGCATTTCAATTGTTGAATGAATATCGAGTACAAAATGGATTGGAGCAATTAGCTCATAATTCAGAATTGGACAAAGGCGCAACAATTCGAGCTTATGAGAGTGCATATTCCTTCAGTCATACACGTCCTAATGGAATGTCTTGTTTTACAGTGGCTCCCGAAGTGGCATGTGGGGAAAATCTGGCATATGGGACGGGATACTATTGGATAGATGGCCCCAATATGACTACATTCACGCCAGAAGAAGCCATGGAAGGGTGGAAGAACTCATCAGGACACAATGAGAATATGCTACGCTGGTGGTTTGGAAGTGTGAGTGTGCAATGTTTTGCCAAAAAGGTCGGCAATCATTATGAATATTTTTATGTGCAGCTTTTTGGCATATAATGAGCAGGGATAAACTTATACCATGTTTTATGAGTGATTCACTTTATGGGAGGTATAATGAGATGGATAAAATCAGGATCATCGAGGTGAAGCAGAGCATTTTTGAGAATAATGACCGTCAGGCTGATGCCTTGCGGAAGAAGTTGAAGGAGAAGGGCGTATACTTACTGAATTTGATGTCGAGTCCCGGATCCGGTAAGACGACGACGCTCAGCCGCACGATAGAGGCACTGTCGAAAGAATTAAATATCGGCGTGATGGAAGCGGACATTGATTCGGACGTGGACGCGCACACGATAGAAAAGTTCGGGGCAAAGGTCATACAGCTGCACACGGGCGGCATGTGTCATTTGGACGCGGGCATGACGGAGCAGGGGATTGATGAATTTGGCGTGGAAGGCCTGGATTTGGTATTTTTGGAGAATGTGGGAAACCTGGTCTGCCCGGCGGAGTTTGACACCGGGGCGGTAAAAAATGCCATGATTCTCTCTGTGCCGGAAGGCCATGACAAGCCGTTGAAATATCCATTGATGTTCAGTGTATGCGATGTCGTGCTGGTCAATAAAATCGACGTGCTGCCATATTTTGACTTTGACATGGAAAAATGTGAGGAATACGTCCACATGCGGAATCCAAAAGCACAGATTATCCCGATTTGCGCGAAGACCGGAGAAGGCATTGAAAAGTGGACGGACTGGCTGAAGGCGGAAGTGGCGGCCTGGAAAGAATAAGGGAGGGCTTGAAAAGACGGAGGGGATAACGTGAAGCTGTTTGATTTATTTGAGAAAAGAGCTGACAACGATACAAAAGAGCTGGAGATTTATTCCGGGATGCGTGTGGTGGTGGAAAGCCTGGAAGGCGAGATGTTGTTTATTGCCAGGTTGCAGGATCCGTTGCGGGATACGGCGGTGCTTTTGCAGTATTCCGAAGCGGAGTGCTTTGAAGGTGCGGTTGCAAAGGTTCTTGATGAGACGGCACCACTTCCCGTAAAAATACGCGGTTATAACGAATGGGAATGCAAAGCGGTTTTTATGGAGGGCAGGATTACATCCAGGCAGACGCATGTGTGGCAAGTAGAGAGCTTGAATATCATCAAGATAGAAAATGAACGTTCTTCCCTGCGGGTAGATACAATGTTTGACGCGGTCATCCTTTCATCCGATGGAGATTATGCCGACAAGCGAAGCTGTAAGCTTTTGAATATCAGCGTCGGCGGAGCGGGCATCAGTTCAAAACATCGGTATTATAAAGGCGATAAATTCTTACTAAAGGTGAAATTGCTTGAGGACAAGCCGTCTTTCGTCGTATATTGTGAAGTTCTGCGTGTGGTGCAAAGGGATACCGCGAGCTTCGAATATGGCTGCCAGTTTTTGGAATTGACGGAGGATGTGCAGAACCAGCTTGCACGTTACTGTTTGGCTTAAAAACTGTTAAGAAGCGGCCATGTGGCCGGAACGGAAAAGCGTGTAAAAAAACGTTACAATCCAGCCCGCGCTGGCGCGATGCTGAATTGTAATAAACTCCCTCGCAATGAGTCGGTTATATGGCGGCTTGTTACGGGGGAGTTTTATCATGTTATAGGAAACTTCGTTCTGCGCATCTTCGTATACTGAGGGGCAAATGTTTTATAAAATCGGAACCTTGATTTTCAAGTCACTTAACGGCCATGAGGAGCAGGGATGGAACCCTCCGTTTTCTATGTCCGCCGCCCGGCGGCCGTCGCCAATCGGCGAGACGAAAATTTTCCCGGAGAGAAGCTGGCTGCGGCAAAAACCGCATTCACCGTTACGGCAGCGCGTGTCAACCGGGATTGCCGCCCGCTCCAATGCCACGGCCACGGATTCGTGAGCCGAAGCGGAAATGACATCCTCCTGAATTCCCCGAACCACAGTGATTTTAAAGGTCTTTCCGATGGCATCCTCCGGGTAACCGGGCAGAAGGGAAATATCGTCCGGATTGCTGATGATGCTGTGGTGGAAACGCCTGGCGGGAATCTCCAAGTCACCCAGGGCGTTCAATATATGGCCGTACATTGCAAATGGCCCGCAAAACATATACGTGCATCCCTTGGTCGAGTATCTTTTGATGACATCCTTGTCGATAAAACCTTGCTTTCCGGGCCAGTTCGGCTCATCGGAGAGCATGTGCACGATTTTGAGATCCCAGCAAGTGGAGCTGAGTTCTTCCAGTTCGTCTTTTAGCATGATATCGTCGGACTTGGTGGAGCCATAAAGAATGGTCATTTTGCAACCCTTCATTTTTCCGGATGCGAGTTCCCGCGCCATGGAGTAAAAAGGCGTGATACCGCTTCCGCCGGCAATCGCCACGATATTTTTGGAATCACGCAAAGGTTCCCAATAAAAGTCGCCAAAGGGCATGGAAGTCTCCAAGGTGTCACCAATCTCACAATGTTTGAACAAATAATCCGGCACAAAGCCTTTCTTGCTTCGGTGCACGATGATTTCCAGAAACGGGTTCTCACCTTCGGCCTCGAAGGGGGCGGAAGAAATCGTATAGGGGCGTGTAAGCACGCTGTTGCCGATTTTTAGCCGCAGGCTCATATACTGGCCGGATTGGAACGGAGGAATTGTCCCCTCCTTTGGAATCAGTTGGTAAATACGGGTGTAGTCAGAGCTTTCCTTTATGTCGGCAATCTGAAACTTCATGATGCCCGGATGTACCCGTGTGGCTAATTCGTGGATGAAATCCGGCGAATCCGACTCGGCAGGGGACGCGGCAAGATGGCCTTGGCGCAATTCGACCATGCGGGCCAGGCCGCTGGTATCCCTGAAAAAACCATTGATGTTAATTTTGCTTGCCATTTTGCGTCGCCTCCTTTTTCTTTTTCGATTTTGCCGTATTTGCGCTTTGTGCGGAATCTGCCGTTTCATTCGACGTTTCCGGCGTTGCCGCGCCCGCGCTTTGTGCTGGATTTATTGTTTCATTCGGCTTTTCTGCCTTTGCCGTATTCGTACCTTGTGTGGAATCCGTGTTCTGTGCGTTGCTCGGCATTTCTTCTGTTTTTTTTGGCTTTTCCGGCTCTGACGTGCCTGCCTCTTGTGTGGATTCTGCCGCTTCTCTTTTCTTTTCGATGTCGCCTAGGACGCTTCGGGCGGCCATGAGTCCCTCCGGAATCTGCATGTTCATGGTGGCAGAAGGGGCGCCATACAAGTCGGCAAAGGCAAGTCCCTCGATAAAATGCTCCTGCCCGTTCATTTGCATGCGGGCGGTAATATGATGCTCCATGGAGGGCAGATAGCCATAAACGCTACCCTTCCATGCATCCGTATGACGAGAAAATGTTGCCGGGGTCGCAATTTCAATCTCGGTAATCCAAGGCATGAAATCTACACCGGAAATCTGGATGTAGGCATCCAGCAGTCCGTTTGCCAACTGGCGTTTCAAGTCTTGATACGCATCTTTTGTGATATCTTTAAAAGCTTCCGCGGACGCGAGGGCGGTAACGGTAAGCCGCGTGTAACCCTCCGGCACGATTTTCGAATTGGCATAATTAGGGCAGATGGCGGAAATACAACTATATTCCGTCGGGCATCCTTTGCCGGACTTGTGGGATGCATCTTGCGAGCGCGTTCGTCCCGCAGAAATCTCGGCATCCTCGGCCATGATTTCTGCGACGATCTCCTCGGGATCTTCATTTTCCAGCATGTCGCTGAAAAAGGTGCAATATCCCAGAATTCCATTTTCCTCCGGCGTTCCTTCCATTGTCACGGTCACGGATACCGGGCAGGCGGCCAGATCGTGGCTTTTAACCAGCTTGAGGGCATCCTTTGGAACCTCTGAGAGAGGCTCTATCATCTGCGCATAAACCTGGTTCGGATAAAGGGTGGATACCACGTAGTCACAATGAATTTCATCACCCCGTGACGTGCGCACACCAAGAACCTTGCCATTTTTTACGAGAATCCTTTCCACGTTCTGGCAGAATTCAAATTGTATGCCGTCCTTTTCAGCCTTATGCTGCATTTTCGAAGCAATTTCAGAGGAAGAAGCACGGCAAACACGATTGTCGGAAAAAAACTCGGCCATCCACAACGCATATTCGGTAAATGGAAGGGCGTTTAAGGAAATGCCCATGAACACCCAATAGGCATTTAGGATGTCGATTGCTTTTTGCGGAAGATGGAACGTGGCGATAATCTCCGCCGCGCTATAACCGGATGTCTTTAAAAAGGCGGAATGCTTTAGCATCAGTTGCATCATGCCCTTCCAGGCGGAAGAAAGCGTGCCCATGCTGTCGTAGACCTGGCGGCACAGGTTCAGTAGTCCGATTACGCCGTCATAAGTGCCGGGGACGGCGGTATTGATTTCCTGCGCTACCCGTTCGTAACCGGGATGCAGGGTAATGTCGATATCAAAGTCGGGCAGTACGACCCGGCAGCATTCGGACAAGGGCTGCCAGTCGATGTTGATTCCCATGTCGCGGAAAAATTGTCCGGTTTTCGAGGGCTCCCTTTTCGTGCCTACAAACATCGTGCCCGGCAGGGCGGCCTCTACATCAAAGCCGTCTCGCACATGTCCGGCGGCTTGTCCCCCGGGGAAATTATTTTTCTCCAGGACAAGAATGTCGGAAATGCCTTTGGAATGCAATTGTAAAGCGGCGGCCATCCCGGCCAGGGAGCCGCCGATAATAATCACGTCATAATGCTCTTTATAAAAACTCATGGTGTCTCCTTTCAGAAAACAGACTTTACCGTAGGTCACGCCGCGCCGAGGCGGATGTGATTCGTAACAAACTGTTGATAACTCCAGTATATAACGATTGCGCGGAAAATGCAACAATCCCTTGTGAAATCCGTCCGAATCTTGTATACTAATGTTGCTGTTTGGTTCGGAGGATGCACGTAAATCTGGACATGTTAATTGGCGGAGAAGCCTTAAAGAAATCCTAAGAATTTCCCCAATCATCCTTAAAGTTTCTTAGTTATGATAACAACATGGATTATACCCGTTATGACTTTTCCGCGTTAGCATACG
Source organism: uncultured Lachnospiraceae bacterium (assembly GCA_949915905.1). Taxonomy (GTDB): domain Bacteria; phylum Bacillota; class Clostridia; order Lachnospirales; family Lachnospiraceae; genus Schaedlerella. Next base: position 5,565 of record CATLEQ010000246.1, read on the forward strand.
GGAAATTATAACCAGTACGGGAGGTGAGAGTAAGTTGTACAATGTGTTGGTGTGTGATGACGACAAGGAAATTGTCGAGGCAATTGATATTTATTTGAGCCAGGAGGGCTGTCATGTGTTAAAGGCGTATGACGGCGAGCAGGCGGTGAAGATTTTGGAATCGTCGGAAGAGGAAATACATTTGCTGCTTCTGGACGTGATGATGCCAAAGCTTGACGGCATCCGGGCCACATTAAAGATTCGGGAGAAGCACAGTATCCCGATTATCATATTGTCCGCCAAGTCAGAGGACGTGGACAAGATTTTGGGATTGAACGTGGGAGCCGACGATTATGTGACAAAGCCGTTCAATCCGTTGGAATTGGTGGCGCGCGTCAAATCACAGTTG
>CATLEQ010000247.1 GCA_949915905.1 uncultured Lachnospiraceae bacterium
TTTTGGGTGCCCGTCTCATTATGTTCCATATTTTATTATAGCAGGCGAAAACAGATTGTCAATGCAAAAATGATTGCAATGAACTTGGGTGGGTGGTAAGATGTCCATAAAGGCGTACGGTTTCGCAGTTGTGGGCGATGACCCGTGAAAAGTAACCCGAAAAGGGTGGCCTGAAAATCAGGAAATCGGCGTTGCAAGCTTGCTTGCGAAATGCCGGACATATTATGGAAAGAGGGATAGGATGAAATTTATTCACTGTGCGGATTTACATTTGGACTCCAAGATGAGCGCGAATTTAGATAAAGAGCGGGCAAAAGAGCGCAAGGGAGAAATCTTACATACACTTGAGCGGATGGTCGCGTATGCGGGCGAGAACCAGGTGGCGGCGATTTTGATTGCGGGGGACATGTTCGACGTAAAAAATATTTCCGCGACAACCAGAAACACGGTATTGCATCAGATTATGGGGCATCCGGAAATCACTTTTTACTATTTAAAAGGGAATCATGACAATGACAATTTTCTCTCGGGGCTTACGGAGGTTCCGGGCAACCTGAAACTGTTTTCTTCACGGTGGACGACTTATGAGGAGGCGGGAGGGGCGATTACCATTTCGGGAATCGAATTGTCGGCCGAAAATGAACTTTCGGCATATACTTCCCTGGTGATAGATCCCGGGAAATTTAATATCGTGATGCTTCATGGGCAGGAGGCAAAAAGTGCCGTCAAGGACAAGGCGGAGATGATCAATTTGAAAGCATTGAGAAATAAGGGAATCGATTATCTTGCCCTCGGTCATGTACATGCTTATAAAATGGAACGGCTGGATGCACGGGGGACGTATTGTTATCCGGGCTGTCTGGAAGGACGCGGCTTTGACGAATGCGGGGAGCACGGTTTCGTGGTACTTGACATTGACGTGGGCGGGAAAAGCATTGCCCCGCCAGACGGTTTGGCGGCAACACAGTCCATGCCGGTTGAAATCTCTCGTCCGGTAAAATGCAGTTATGAATTTGTTCCGTTTGCGCGGCGGAAATTGTACACGGTCGAAGTGGACGTGGAAGGCGCGCAGACGACGGCGGAGATGATGGAGAGGGTCGGGGAAGTGCTTGAACGTGCGGGCTGCACGGCGGAGAGCATGGTCAAAATCGTGTTAACGGGCATGCTGGACGTGGAATGTGAAAAGGATCTTGCCTATTTTCTGGCCGGGTTTCGGCAACGTTTTTATTATGTGAAGGTATATGACGAGACTACGTTAAAAATCGAGGTTTCGGATTACATGCTGGATGAGTCGCTCAAGGGAGAGTACGTGCGCCAGGTAATGGCGGATGACTCTCTTTCGGACGAGGAGAAAGGGTATGTCATCCGTTATGGTTTGCAGGCGATTGCCGGCGAGGAGGTGCAGTAGCTATGAAATTGGTGTCTTGCCATATAGAAAATTTTGGGAAATTCCATGATTATTCCAGAGAATTTTGTGACGGGGCAAATGTGATCTGCGAGGAGAACGGCTGGGGGAAGAGCACGTTCGCGGCATTTGTACATGCCATGTTTTACGGATTCGAGGGCGAACGAAAAAGAAGTCTAAAGGAAAATGAGCGCAGACGGTACAAGCCGTGGCAGGGCGGCACCTTTGGCGGACAGCTTGTATTTGAAATAGAAGGAAGACGGTATCAGATTTCACGGATTTTTAAAGAGAAAGAAGCGAATGACGAGTTTGAGCTTAGAGACGCGAGGACAAATCTTTTATCAAAAGATTATAGTAAGAAAATCGGGGAAGAAATCTTTAAAATAAATCGGGAGTCCTTCATGCGGACGATTTTTATCGGACAAAATGAGTGTGAAACGGCATCTACGGACGACATCAATGCCAAGATTGGTAATTTGACGGACAATTCGAATGATTTGAACAATTTTGAAGCGGCAAACGCACGTCTGACGGAAATCATCAACCAATTAAATCCGAACCGCGTTTCCGGCTCCATTGCCAAAAGGCGGGAAGAAATCGCCAGGTGCGAGAGGATTGTGCAGGGCGGAGAGGGAATTCTTAAGAGTATTGAGAACTATCAGAAAAACCTTCATATGGAAGAGGAGCGGCTTGACTCTCTTAAAATGCAAATGCAAAAGGCGGGGAAAGAGCAGACGCTGGTTTCCGAACAACAAGCGGTGATGGCAAGGAAAGCGGAGTGGGAGCGTTTAAAGAAAAACGTTTCGGCAAAAAGACAAGACAAGGAGGCATGCAGGAGGGCGTTTCCCGGAGAGGTGCCCTCGCCTGAGGAAGTAAAGCGCAAGGCGGTGGAATGCGGCGAGATGGAGAAAGCGTATGAGAGGATGCGAATCCATCAGTTGTCGGAAGAAGAGGAATTCGAACTTTCCGCACTGGAACCTACATTTGCCGGGGGCATGTCTGCAAATGAGATGATGGATGGAGAACATTTGCAGGCACGCGTGTCAGTCGTCATTCGTAAATGGAATGAGAGAAACTCCCGAAAAAATGCGCTGCCTTCCCAAAAGGCGGCACTCGCGGCATTACGTGCGTCTGAAGAAGCACGGCAAACGGCCAAGGCGAAAGGGGGGCTTCCGTTATTGCCCATAGGAATCGTGTTTGTCCTAATCGGCGTGTTCGTGGCGGTGGCGGGTCACCTGCCCGCAGGAATTTGCATCGGCATCGTGGGCGCGGGACTTTTGCTTGCCGGTTTGTTTGCCGATAGACGTGGAGGGACGACGGGCAAAGATGCCGCCAGAAAGTCGGAAAATAAGGAATATGCAGAATCGGCGCAATCGGAGGATGCCTTGGAGCTGGCTGATTTGAAGCGGGCAATCGAAGAGGACGAGGCATTTATTTCCGGAGTGGACGCGGAGGTGGCCGAGTGTCTCGGAAAGTATGGCAGGACATTTGACGAGGATTTAGTGTCCGATTATCTGCAGGAAATTTTGGAAGAATCGTATTCGCGAAGAAACAAAGCGGAGAAATATGCGGCATTGAAAGCGAAACAAGAGAATTTCCGAAAGGCGGCGGGAGAGTTTCAAAAGGTTGGCAGAGTCGTTGCCGGTTTTTTGGACGGGCTCGGGATGGAGCCGTCGGAGCATCCGGCCGCGCAGTTAGAGGAAGTCCGGGATTTGGTGGAGCGTTATCAAAGCAGTGCGCGCGCGTGCAAAGAGGCGGAGACGGAGCAGAATCGATTCGAGGCGGAATATGACATGGCCGCATTGGCCGCGATACGGATTGATGATTCCCTTCCGACATTAGAGGCATTAAATCAACAGATTCAGCGATTGACGGAGGAAATGGAAAAATCACATGGTACGATAAATGAGTATAATAATATGTTGGAGCATTTACAACAAGAGTATGACGAATGGGAAGAGAGCCGTGTGAGGCTTAAGGATTTAAAGCGGCAGCAGGCGGCGGAGCAAAAGCGGTATACGTACGTCCTTTGCGCCCGCACGAAACTGGGGTTGGCCAAGGAAGCCATGACGGCAAAGTATGCGGATTCCATTTTAAAAGGATTTGGCAGATATTACGAAATGATTTCCGGGGATGCGGCAGACCGGTTTCATGTCGATGCAAACACGAAAGTGACGGTGGACGAGTTTGGAAAGCAGCGGGATACGGTCGCCTTAAGCTTGGGATACCAGGACCTTGTCGGCATTTGCTTAAGAATCGCGCTTGTGGATGCCATGTATCAGGAAGAAGTGCCGTTTCTCGTGATGGACGACCCGTTTACCAACCTGGATGATGAAAAGGTGCTTGCGGGCAGAAAATTTCTTCAAGAACTGGCGCAAAAATATCAGATTATATACTTTACTTGTAGCGAGGCGAGAAGTTAAAATTGCAAACTTGTGTAAAGTATGTTAAGATAATGCCAATTACGTGTTGCAATTTATAGGTTTGAGAGGAATTACAAAATGAAACAAAGGAAGCTTTTTCAAGACAAAGAATTTTATGACAAGCTATGGAAGCTGACGTTGCCGATCGCCCTGCAGAGTCTGATGCTGGCGTCGGTGGCGGCGGCCGACGCGATTATGCTCGGACGCGTGGAACAGAATGCCATGTCCGCGGTTTCCCTTGCCACCCAGATTCAGTTTATCCAGAACATGGTACTGGCGACGATTGTGTCCGGCATCGTGATTTTGGGCGCGCAGTATTGGGGAAAAGGGGACAAGAGGACGTTAAATGTCATTTTCAATATGAGCCTGAGGCTGAGTGGAATCGTAAGCCTCTTGTTTTTCGTGGGATGCTTCTTCTTTCCAAGGTATTTGATGCTGATTTTTACCGATGAAGAGGTTTTAATCGGGCTTGGTATCCATTATTTGAAAATTGCGGCCTGGTCGTATTTGCTGACGGGGATTTCACAGTGTTATCTGGCAATCATGAAGGTCAGTGACCACGCCTCGCAGACGGCAAAGATTAGTACGGGAGCCGTGTTGATCAACATCGTCTTGAACGCGGTATTTATTTTTGGATTGCTGGGCGTTCCGGCCATGGGCGTGCAGGGGGCGGCCGTGGCCACCTTGATTTCCCGGATTATCGAGCTTGTATGGGCGGTTGCTTCTTCTTATCAGAAGGATTACGTTCGTCCGGACTGGAGCCGCTTTTTCTATCGAAACAAGTTGCTGGCAAAGGATTTTCGTAAATGCACGCTGCCGATTCTGGGAGCGTCGCTGGCCTGGGGCGTGGGATTTACTTCTTATTCCGCATTTATGGGACATCTGGGGACGGATGCCACCGCGGCCAACTCGGTGGCGGCCGTGGTGCGGGACCTGGTCTGCTGCGCGTGTAACGGCCTGGCCAGCGGAGGCGGCATTTTGGTGGGAAATGAGTTGGGAGCGGGCGATCTGAAAAAAGGAAAATTATACGGGGACCGCATGGTAAAGATTGCATTTTTGACCGGGTTTGCTTCCACGCTCGTCATGTTGCTTTTAACACCGCTTATCATGTACTTTGTGAAGTTGACCGACGGGGCGCAGGAGTATTTGCTGGGCATGATGCTGATTATGTCGTTCTATATGATTGGGCGGGCGGTAAACACGATTATCATCAACGGAATCTTCGCGGCGGGCGGGGACACGATGTTCGACATGTACAGCCTCGTGGTCGTCATGTGGTGCATCGCGATTCCGTTGGCCGCCGCCGGAACCTTTTTCTTGAATTGGCCGGTGCTGGTGGTGTATGCCTGCACTTGCCTGGACGAGGTGGGCAAAATTCCGTGGGTGATGATTCACTATCGGAAACATAAATGGGTGAAGGACTTGACAAGATAAAAGTCCTTAGTTGATTGTCACGGTATAGCCCTGGCGCTCTAGTCTCTCCGCCAATTCTTCCACGGTCAGCCCATAATATGGCTGCTCTTCGATGCTATGGGGATTGTTTCCGCCCCAGCCGCCTTTGCCTTCGTCATCGTCATATTCGGCACTGGACATGACGCCGTCCACGTACACGAATTCATGGTGTTCTATCTCGGTCACGGCCAATACCCGGGTGGTGCCGCTGCCATATGCGGTTTCTTTCGGAACATTTTCCTCGGGCTGCTCCGGCTCATTTTCCGGTTCCGGAGTCGTGAACAACTCTTCCCGGTCGGGACTCAGGCCTAATTCGCCAAATAGTTCGTCATCCATCTCGTCCCATACAAATTCTGGAATTTGCGTGGGATCGAAGGAATCGGGCCAAATCGTACCATCTTCTTCACAATGCGCACACATAAATGCAGTGATTTCTACCTCCTCTTCGCCCATCATCTCCGAACTGCAGACCACGACTCCCCTTAAGAGGTAGACGGTGTTCGTGTCCGCGTCCACCCATCCGCAAGTCCCCCGGATACCCACGGTCATGGAGCTGGTGCGAATTTCCAGCGTCTCGTCGTCTTTTAACGGTTCCGTGATGTTGAAATAGAGGCTGCCCTTGTCCACCAACAGTTTCAGGTGCTTCCCTTCTTTTTCAATCGAGG
>CATLEQ010000248.1 GCA_949915905.1 uncultured Lachnospiraceae bacterium
GCAGTCCGCCCGGCGCGGATCCACCACCGCGTCCGCGTCCGGCAACCGCCAGATTTTATCCTTGTTCGCATTAGCTGATAAAGCAACCTCGCCCGGGTGTTCCTCATCCGGCAGCGCAAACGGGACGTCATGGTGATCCGTCACGATAATGGTCATTCCTTTCGCTTTGCCGTAGGAAATTTCCTCCGCCGCCGCGATTCCATTGTCGCAAGTGATAATCGTGTCAATCCCGTCCTCCAACGCCCGGTCAATCAGCATCTGGTTCAGCCCGTATCCGTCACGGATGCGGTCGGGTATGTCCGTGTCAACCCGCGCCCCAAGCCTCGATAAGCCCTCCTGCAAAATGTAAGTGGCGTTAACCCCGTCAATGTCATAATCCCCGATGATGCGGATGGACTTGTCCTCCCTGATTTTTTCCGCCAAAATCTTTACCGCCCTGTCCATGTCCTTCATCTGCATCCCGTCATGCAAATCGGCAATTGTACCATTTAGATAGGAGGCAATCTCCTCCTCTTTTATAACGTCCCGGTTGCGAATCAGCCTTGCCAGAATCGGGGAAATGTGATACTTTTTGGCAATCGCCTGAAAGTCCGCCTTTTTCATCGTGATAAACCATTTTTCCATCTTTTCTTCTCCCGTCTATTGAAATCCCCCACGGCAAACCATGGGGGATTTTATCGGAAATATATTTCCATGTCACTTTTTACTTTTCTTTTTCTTCTTTGCCGGCGCGGCCTCCACTGGGGCAGCTTTCGCCGGTGCCTCATCCGACTTCTTCTCAAACTTCTTCATCACGTACCACAGCGTGCCCGTAATACATACGGAAGAAAATGCTCCGCAAATGATGCCGACCATCAGCGGCAGGGCAAATTCTTTGACGGAGGACACGCCCATCACGTACAGAACCGCAACCATGACAAACGTGGTAAACGAGGTGTAAATGCTTCGCGTCAAGGTCTTGGTGATGCTTCGATTCACCAGTTCGTCCAGACCTTCCGTGTGCTTCTTCGTCTTCAACTCCTCACGAATCCGGTCAAAAATGACAATCGTCGCATTGATGGAATATCCGACAATCGTCAGCATACACGCGATAAACGTATTGCCCACGGATACCCGCGCCACCGCATAGAAGCCAAGTACCACCAACACGTCATGCAAAAGTGCCAGCACGGCACTGGTCGCAAACCGAATGTCCTTGAACCGGAACCAGATGTAAATCAAGATGCAAATGGTGGAAATGATTACCGCGATAATCGCATCCGTGCGCATCTCCGAGCTGACCGTGGCACTGATGTTCTCCGTCTCGATGCCATTGGCCTCGTCCACGTTAAACTGCCCCGTCATAATCTCGTTAAACGCCTCGCGCTCCGCCACCTCGAGCACTCCCGTCTTAAACGTCACCTGCGTGGTTCCCTCGATCTTTTGTACCTGCACGTTTTTGTCGCCGGTCGCCTCTTCAATCAACGGCACAATCTCGTCGTCAATCTCATCAAGCGTATAATCCTTGTCAAACGTCACGGTAGAGGCCGTGCCGCCCACGAAGTCCAGACTATAATTCAACGCATTTTTTCCCATCGCGCCATTGATTCCCATAAATACAAATCCGATTAAAATCAATGCCGCGGAAATGCCGAAGAACACCTTTCGCTTTTCCACAAAATGAATCGGCGCGCGCTCCTTCTTCGGACGGCCATACAGCTTGACATTCTGCAGGCCAACCGCATAAAACGCATAAATAATGATTCTGGTAATCACCAAAGCGGTAAACATGGAAATCACGATACCCAGCGCGAGCGTCTGTGCAAAGCCGCGCACCGAGCCGCTGCCGCGCCACCACAATACGACCGCCGCAATCAGGGTCGTGATATTGCCGTCCAAAATCGCCGACATCGCCTTCTGGAATCCCGTGTTAAGTGCCAGTTTCACGGACTTGCCGGCCGCCAATTCCTCCCGCACGCGGGCAAAGATAATGACATTGGCATCCACCGCCATACCGATGCCGAGAATGATACCCGCGATACCCGGCAGGGTCAGCGTGATGTCAAATGCATTCAGCATCAAAAGCATCAGTCCCGTGTAAATCAGCAAGGCAATACTAGACGCAAAGCCCGGAAGAAAATACACGATGCACATAAACACAAATACAATGGCCAAGCCGATGGCACCCGCTATCAAGCTGGTTCGGATGGCATCTTGTCCAAGCTGCGCACCAACCACTTTGGAACGAATTTCCTCAAGTTCCACGCTCAATCCACCGATACGAATCGTGGAAGCCAGCCGGCTGGCACTCTCATACGTCATGTTACGACCGGAAATCTCGGCCAAACCATTTTCAATCACGGCATTTACGTCCGGCACGCTGATAAAGGCACCGTCATAATAAATACCAATGCTCTCCTTGTTGGCCGCCTTTCTCGTCGCCTCCGCAAACTTCGTCGTCCCTTCCTCGTTCAACTCCAGACTCACGACGTTCTCCGTAAGCCCCGTGGAACCCTGCCTGCTCTCGGCCGATGCCGTTTTCACGTCCACGCCGGTCAATACGATGGCTCCGTTTTCCTCCAGCTCCTCCAACGTCTTGTTCAGCTCATATTCGCCCGTTGCGGAAGAGTAGGAATAGCTCTGGGAACCGTCATCTCCCGTCTCCGCGATGAAATACAGAGACCCCGGCTGTCCCAGCTCCTCCAAAATCCGGTTCGCGTCCGTCACGCCCGGAATCTCGATGCTAATCCGATTGTCCGCCTCCTGGTAAACGGTCGCCTCCGTGCTGTACTGCTCCACACGTCTCTGGAGCTTGTAGCGGGTGTCCGCCATGTCCGCCTCGGACGGCACGTCGCCCTTCACCTGGTAGGTAATGCTGACACCGCCTTCCAAGTCCAGACCCAAATTGATATTTCTGGCCGCTCCCATGCCCTTGCCGTCCAGTCCAACCACGGCCGTCACGCCTAAAAGAACCATCAGCGCCGCAATCAGCACCAAACTGATAATGCCTCTACTTTTCTTCATGATACTCTAAGCCTTTCCTTCCTTATTGTATTAAAATATTTCTATATTCCTCTATATTCATGACGCGAGGGGTGCCAAGTCAAAACGCAAGCGTTTTTTTCGTTTCCTAGTACATATATGCAAAAATCCACCTACACACACATCGCGCTCCCCGGCTCATGCCTCAGCAAGCGCGGCCTTTATCATAATCGCGCATTCCACGCGCTTGCGCTCCATCTCACAGCTCACGTCATAGGTGTCATGTATCGTCTGGTGAAACTTGTAGGAATTTGCCATGCAACCGCCGCTGCAATAAAATTTGGCAAAACAATTTCGGCATTTCTCCTTGGAATATACACTGCAACTACGAAATTCATCCGCAATCTCCGGTTTCGTAATCCCTGCGTCTACATTGCCCATCAAAAATTCTTCCTGACCGACAAACTGATGGCACGGATACAAGTCACCCCACGGGGTCACCGCCAAATACTCCGTACCGGAACCGCATCCCGAAAGCCGTTTGGACACGCAAGGCCCGCCCTCCAAGTCAATCATAAAATGGAAAAAAGTAAAGCCCTTTCCGGCCCGTTCCCGCTCCACCATCGTCTTTGCCAACACATCGTATTCCCGGAAAATGTCCGGCAGGTCGCACTCCCGAATCGCATACGGGTCACTGTCCTCCCCGACTACCGGCTCTATGGAAATCTGCTTAAATCCGAGATCCACGAAATGCATCACGTCCTTGGCAAAATCCAGATTCTGCCTGGTAAACGTACCCCTGATATAATATTTCTGCTGTCCGCGGCTTTCCGCCAACCGCTGGAACTTCGGAACAATCAAATCATAGCTGCCCTTGCCGTTTCGAAACGGTCGCATGCGGTCATTGACCTCCTTGCGCCCGTCAAGACTCAAGACGACATTGTCCATCTCCTTGTTGACAAACTCCTGTACTTCCTCGTCAAGCAACACCCCGTTCGTCGTCAGCGTGAATCGGAAATGCTTGTCATGCAGCTTTTCCTGCTCCCGTCCATAGGCCACGAGGTCTTTGACCACCTGCCAGTTCATCAACGGCTCCCCGCCGAAAAAGTCAACCTCCAGATTCCGCCTGCTGCCGGAATTGGCAATCAAAAAGTCCAATGCCTTCCTTCCCACCTCGAAGGACATCAAGGCCCGCCGTCCGTGGTACTCACCCTCCTCGGCAAAACAATACTTGCAAGCCAGGTTGCAGTCATGCGCGATGTGCAGGCACAAGGCCTTGACCACGGTCTTTCGCTGCTTCACCACGTCAATAAAGTCCTCGTAGACATCCCGCGCGAAAAGCCGCCCCTCTTTGGTAAGCTCTATGACCGCCTCCAGCACGTCACACACGTCCTCCCGCGTATACCCAAGGGCATTCCTTAACTCATGCCCCTGCGGGGCGGGCGAACCCTTCGGGTTCGTCAAGGTATATCCGTCTTCGAACGCCGCAAACAGCTTCGCCTTCGTCCCCTCGTCACGCAAACTCTCCACCGCGTGCAGGGGATTGTCTTTTTCCAAAAAACCAATGACGTCATACGCCAGCTCGTCCACCACGTGGACACTGCCGCTGTTCACGTCGAGGACGATATTATATCCATTATTCTGATACAAATGTATCACGATAAAACCCTCTCTTTTACTGTATACTGATATGTCGATAACCGTTTACACCGTAACGCCTTACCGACATGACTCCTCTATATCATGACATAAGGCAGCGGCTTGAAGCAGTTCTGAAAACTCGTCACCGAACCCACTCCCATTCATAAGCCGCATTCCCGCCCATGAACAGTCGCCAAACCTGCTCCAAATCACTGCCTTTTATAGTGTTTTTAACGCACCTTGTTACTTTTTCTGCTCACACGTCTGATTTCCCACCGTGCAGGAAGTCTTGCATGCGGACTGGCAGGATGTCTGGCACTCGCCGCATCCACCCTTCTTCACCGTGTTGTTCAACGTCTGGGTATTCAAAGTCTTGATATGCTTCATCTCTAATCTCCTCCTGATGATTGTAAAATACTATGTAAAAATATGGTCGGCGCAGGAAAACCTCGCCAAGTGTTCCTATTATAGCATACTACGTTCCAATTTTAAAGTACTTTTTTTGGGGAGACAAGTTATAAGTTTAACCTGCAATCATAAACGATGCCATTTCTTTTGTTTTCTCTTTTAACTCATACATATACGCCCCTACTTTCTAGACATTCGTTCATATTATTAGTTTATCACCGTAACATTTCTTACACAAGTTATTTTCAAACGAGGGCATCATATTCCAAACTCATCCATCAATTCTTTCTGAAATTTAGAATTGCTGACCGCCCGAGCAATGTCTTCCTTGCGTCCCATTTCTAAAAGTTTCCGAATCAAAAGATTAACACGCTCCTCGCCCCGCTTCTGACCGATTTTCTCTCCTTGCTTCCTTGCACTTTGCATCTGGGAATTATAATCCCGCAAAGCCTTTTCGCGCGCCTCGTACTCCAATCGTTTTTCCTCGTCCGCACTCAATTTCAAAAGGGTCTGATAAGCCTCACCCAAATATTCATCACCTTTCGCCATGTCCGCAAATTCCTCCTTACAATAAGCACTTAGTGTCCGTCCTTTGGACACTTACGTGCGAATGTAGTTACCTGCAACTTGGCGAGGTCTTTTCGAGCCTAGTGCAGCGTAACTTCCTTGTTTTTCGTTGAAAAACCGCATCCAACGCATGACTTCCCCGTCCCCTTTCGTTTCACCAGAAAGTTTGGGAAGCTTTGAAAGCTCCAGAATCTTGAGTTCGAACAAGTCCGTGTAAAGCTCTCCCGTTTCTTCATCCCGGAAATTAATGGTATGGTAACACTTGTCATCCTTCGGTTGCTTGTCCAGTATCGTCGGCTGCAACGTCATCTTCCTTATATTCTCCGGGGAAATCCTTAACAGCGCGGCAATGAAGCCCATCC
>CATLEQ010000249.1 GCA_949915905.1 uncultured Lachnospiraceae bacterium
GTAGACGGGCTGTTTCTGCCCCACGCGAATTTCGGAACGGAGTTTGAGTGTGCACGGCTGGCAAAGGATCTGGGCGTGCCGGTGCTTTTGTGGGGACCGAGAGACCCCGCGCCGCAGGGGACGGAAGAATTCAGGGTTTATGACACGCAGTGCGGACTATTTGCCACGTCCAAGGCACTTTCCCGGTATGGGGTGACGTTTACTTATCTTGAAAATTGTGCGATAGACTCGCCGGTTCTGGAGAGAGGCATTGATAAATTTGTCCGGGTGGCGGCGGTGGTAAGAGCCATGAAAAATATGCGTGTGGGACAAGTGGGGCTTCGTCCGCGCCAGTTCCTTTCCGTAAAGGTAAACGAGAGCGAACTTCTTGAAAAGTTTGGCATTGAAATTACTCCCATTTGGACGGATGAAATCACTTCCGCGGTACATAAGTTGCGGACGGGCAATGCGCACATGATAGGCGTGGTGAAGAAAATAGAACTGCCGATGGCGATGGCCATGGCGGGAATCAAGCTGGAGGAAGGAGAGCCGGATCCAGCCATCAAGGAACGGATGGAAGACATTCGGGGCAAGGTGGACTGCTCCAATGTCTCGGAGGAGACGTTGGAAAAAATCGCCGTAATCGAGCTGGCGATAGAACGTATTGCCGAAATCAATGAGTTGGATGCCATCGCGTTTGATTGCTGGTCTTATCTGGCGGATACATTCGGTATTTCGGCCTGCTTCATTTTGGGAGACCTGATTGACAGGGGATTGGTGGCCGCGTGTGAGACAGATTTGCATGCCGCTATTACTTCAAGGCTTTTACAAGCCGCGTCCAGGGAACAGAATTGTCCGTTTGTGGCGGATATGACCATCCGTCATCCGGATAATGACAACGGAGAACTTTTGTGGCATTGCGGACCATTTGCCGCGTCCCTGATGAAGGAAGGCGTGAAGGGATCCATTTGTAACTGCAAGGGATTTTATGAAATCAAGGGCGGAGACATTACCTTGGCGAGGATGGATCAGATTGGCGGAAATTACCAGATGTTTGCCGATGAGGTAGTGGGGATTGACGGCCCCGTCACCAACGGAAATTATGTGTGGGTGGAAACCTCGGATTGGCCGGAATGGGAGCGCAAGTTCATGTATGGCCCTTACATTCATCATATTTGCGGCATTCACGGGCAGTATGCGGACGTGCTGAAAGAGGCTTGCAGGTATATCGGAAACGTGACCCACGATAGTGTAAACGTAATTCCGTCCCACTTATAGGAAGAAGAGAGATGGCACTTCAGTTTTGGTATCAGGAGCAAAAAGAAGAAAATTATATTCGTCTTGGCTGTGAGAAAGACGGAAACATCCAGATGAGCGTGGACGTTTATCCGGCGATGGGATTTAAGACGGCGGGGCTAAGCTATAAAGGAGAACCCCTGCAGCCTCGTCATCCCGAGTGGTCTACCCTGCTTCATATGGAAACATTCGGGAACGCGGTGTTGTTCCCCACGCCGAACCGGGTGCGGGACGGCAGGTTTACATTTCAGGGACGTCAAGTGGAAATGAAGAAAAACGGGGTTTTGCAAACGCAGCATGGCCTGGCGCAGATTGGCTCCTGGCGGGTGTGCGGGCTTTCGGCAACGAAAACGGAAAGTTATATTACCGCCGAGTTCTCCATTTGCCCGGGAGATGAAAATTATGAGGCATTTCCCTATGCATCAAGGCTTGGTATGACTTATGTCTTGAAGGAGGATCGCCTGACATGCCAATATAAGGTGCAAAATCTGGATACCAGGCCCATGCCGTTCGGAATCGGACTCCATCCGTGGTTTATTCTTCCAAAGGAGCCGGAGAAGGTGAGCATATGCGTACCGGCAGACTTTTGCTATGAGACGACCCCGGATTTGTTGCCAACCGGACGTATGATTTCGGTAAAGGAAAATTTTTCTTTTGACCTCAATGCATTTCGCTTGGTGCGGGAACTTGACTTGGACACGGTGTATCTGACGGAAGGACGTGACATGTACATTCGCTACGAGGACAGAGGGTATCAGTTAAAAATCACCCAGTCCGAAGAATTTACGGCGGGAGTCGTATTTACCGCGTTTAATAGGGGAATGGAAAGAACCGGGTATGAAGCATTTTGTGTGGAAACACAGTCTTGCTGTACGGATGCCATCAACATGTATGAAAAGGGATTTCCGTACAACGGCCTGATGATTTTGGAGCCGGGTGAGGAAAAGGCGGGATATGTAGAGTACACGTTGACGGACTTATACTGAGGGACAAAAAGATTTGCCCCTCAGTATATGAGGATGCACACGGCCGCATAAGGAAACATGCCGCTTGGCGGCTGCGGCCGGCGCAATACTCACGGTAGATTTCATTGACCGTGAGTATATAAGAAAAGGGATGTCTGTATGAATTATGGATGGGTCGGATGATTTTTTGAAGTATCCAATTGCACAGATGGAAAATTTATGGAAAGGAGTGAAAAAATGCAATACAAAGAATTAGGAAATACCGGGAAAAAAATTTCGGCGGTGACACTGGGAAGCTGGGGCATCGGCGGAGCCGGTTGGGACAATGCGGACAAGAAGGAGTCACAGGCGGCAATTGACAAGATGTTGGAATATGGCGTAAATGCCATTGACACCGCCCCGATTTACGGATTCGTAAGGCCCGGAGAAGAAGATTTCGGTTATGGGTATGCCGAGAAAGTCATAGGGGAGGTCATTCGCGGCAAGCGGGAGGACATTTTCCTCGTGACGAAGTGCGGGCTGAATTATGATCGTGCGCAAGGGCCAAGGAGCATGTATAAGAGCATGACGAGGGAAGAAATCATTGCCGGGTGCGAGGGTTCTTTAAAACGTCTGGGAACGGACTATATCGACTTGTTGTTCGTGCATTGGCCGGACATGAAGACGTCTTTGGAAGAAATGACGGATGCGATGAAAACATTGATACAGCAGGGAAAAATATTGCACTACGGCTTATCCAATTTTACGTTGGAAGATACCTGCCGGGCGGATGACTTGCTGCATGTGGCGGCGGTGCAGTTGCCGTATTCCATGGTGGACAAGGGAAGCGAGGAAATGCTTTTGGCGGCGAAAAAGCGGGGAATCGGCACGATGACTTACGGTTCTCTGGGTTCAGGAATTTTGACGGGAGCGTATCGGACGATTCCGACATTTGACAAGATGGACGCGCGGGCCTCGTTTTATCACTTTTTTGAGGAGCCGATGTTTAGCAGGATTCAAAAGCTGTTGGGCGTGATGGACGAGGTTGCCGCCGCGCACCAGGCCACGGTCTCACAGGTGGCAATTCAGTGGAGCGTGAGGAAGGAATTCGTGGATACGGCCATCCTCGGGGTCAGCAAGGAAAAGCATGCAAGGCAAAATTGCGACGCGTTTACGTGGGAGATGGATGAGGAAGAGTTGAGGAAGTTGGATGCAGCAATTCAGTGTTTATAATCAGGGAAGTTACGCTGCACTAGGCTTAAGGAAAGGAGAATATTATGGTAAATTCATTGTTTACAGTAAAGGGAAAGCCGTTTTTTTCTATCGGCGGGCAGACAAATAATTCGACGGGATATAAGGCGGAACATATGCAGCGTGCGTTGTGCGCGGCAAAAAATGCGGGAATGAACACGATAGCGGCTCCCGCGTATTGGGAGATTCTGGAAAAGGAAGAGGGCGTGTTTGATTTTTCACAAGTGGACATGCTGGTAAATATGAGCCGGGAGGCAGGGCTGCACTTGGTGATTCTTTGGTTTGGTACTTGGAAAAACGGAAACTCACATTACGTGCCGGAGTGGGTGAAGTTAGACCATGACAGATTTACCTGGGCTTGTGGAGCGGATGGTACGCCGGTTCGTACCATTTCCCCGCATTGCAAAAATACGTTGGCGGCAGATAAAAAAGCATTTTTGAAGCTGTGCGAACATGTGGAAGCGGTGAATACGGACGAGACCGTGATTGCCTTGCAGGTGGAAAACGAACCGGGCATCATCGGTTCGGCGAGGGATTATGGTAAACTTGCTACGGAATTGTTCCTGCAGCCGGTACCGGAGCCGGTGGAAAAATATGCGGGCAAGGGGGGGACTTGGGAAGAGGTGTTCGGATTCGACGGGGCGGAATTTTTCACGTCATACGCTATTGCCCGGTATATTGACGAAATCGTGATGGCGGCAAAGGAAATCACCAAGCTTCCCATATACACCAACGTGTGGCTGGGAGAAATGCACAACCGAATCGCGGGCGTGGACTATCCGTCTGGCGGAGCGGTGACGAAGACGATTGAATTATTCCGCATCGGCGCGCCGCATCTGGACACGATTTCGCCGGACATCTATCTGTTGGATCAGGCCACATGGGATGAGTTGAACGAGGCATATCAGGATGGCGTGCATCCATATTATTTGCCGGAATCCATGCCAAGTCCGCTATCCATTACCCGCTCCATGCAGGCGGTGGTGGAGCATGGACTTTGTGGCGTGCACTTCTTCGGCGTGGACATGATGAGTCTGCCCGATGGGACGATAACGGAATATTTCAAGGAGGCGGCCGACGGCATGCTTACGCTGAAGGAAATGAAGCCGTTGATTGAAAAATATCAGGGGACGGGCAAGTTATATGCGGTCGCCCAGTACGAGGGAATGTCGGAAAAATATATTGATTTTGGTGATTATATCGGTAGCGTTCGTTTTGACAACCGTAACAATGACCTGATGGCAAAAAATACGGATCGCACGATGGATAATCGGCATAGCTCGTTTTTCGCACCGGCGGGGCCGCCGATTCGCGGCAAAGGAATCATTTGCTACGAAGGCCACGGAAAATTTTATCTGGCGGGCAGCGGGTGGCGGCTGATGCTGTTTCCTAAGAAACACATCGAATGGGCGACTAATGCCGCGCACAGTGCGGATTTCCTGAATCAAAGATGCCAGCCGTTCCTTTCCGTGGAGGAGGGACATTTGGATGAGGAAGGAAACTTCACCGCTGTCGTGAAACGGAACGGGGACGAGATGGATTATGGATTCTGGGTAGCACCGGACGTGGGAGTCGTGCGCGTGAGACTGGATGAAGCATTTTAACCTCATCAGAGAAGACCCCCGCTTCTTAAAGCGGGGGTCGGACTTTCCTTATTTTTATACCCGCTAACGATTTTATCGGTAGCGAGTATCGCTAAAGCCGCAGCCGCGAAGCGGCATATTTCCTTATGCGGCTGTGCGCATCATTTTATACGAAGCGGCAGTTATTTTTGCCGCTCAGTATAATATCCCTTGCATACGTCCACCCATTCCTTGTATCCGGAATAGGTTTCCAGTTCGGGAATCGTAAGTTCTATCGCGCTGTTTGCGCTTCCACAGGCGGGGAACACCGTCTCGAATCGTTTCAGTGACACGTCGAGATAGACCGCCACGTCTTCATTTATCGCGAAGGGGCAGACACCGCCCACGGCATGTCCGACGAGAGTTTCCGCTTCTTCGGGAGAGAGCATCTTGGCTTTTGTATGAAATTGTGCCTTGTACTTTTTGTTGTCAATTTTCGCGTCTCCCGCGGCCACGACGAGCATCGCGTGATTGTCTGTCATGAAAGAGAGTGTCTTTGCTATCCGCTGCGGTTCGCAGTGTAATGCCGCGGCGGCAAGTTCCACCGTCGCGCTGGACGTGTCAAATTCTTGAATCCGTTCTTCCATGCCGTGTGTTCTAAAATATTCTTTTACCTTTTCAATTGCCATCTTAAGTTCTGTCTCCTTTGTTAAAAATCTGTTAGGCATTTGTTAAATGCCAAAACCCCTTGATTTTATTAGGCTTTTTAACTTTCTTTATATAAATTTTCTCTCCGCTCGTGATATAATGTAAGTGACCAAACAAACCCCATACCACTCACGGAGGA
>CATLEQ010000250.1 GCA_949915905.1 uncultured Lachnospiraceae bacterium
CACAAGCCCGCCTCCAGCGTCATATCAATCGCAATCGGCTCACCGTCCGTATGAATCGGCAACGCCTTGTCAAACTCCACCTTCACCTTTTTACAACGGTAAATGTCAATCCCCTTGTATTTTACATGTCCGCCCCAGAACGCCGTCGGTAAAAGAATCAATATCTTCCATTTCGGCAACTCCGATACCACGATTACGTCAAGATATCCGTCCCCGATCTCGGCCTTCGGGCAAAAGAAAAATCCTCCGCCCTCATAAGGGTGATTCATCACCGCCGCGAAATAAACTCGTTTCAATTCCAATGGCGCGCTCTCATCCAGCCACAGCTTGCACGCCCCCGGCTTATCGCCGAGCAGGCTGCGAAGTGCCACCACCAGGTAGGAAAGCTTGCCAAGACCGAATTTGTTGAGTACCACCTTCACTTTTGACTCCGCCACCTGATGGCAGACCGCCGCGTCAAAGCCAATCCCGGTACTGACTGAAAAACGATATTTCCTGCCGCCGCAGCGCATCTCTCCGACATCCATCGGCACGACCCGTTCCTGCGCCAGAATCATCTCCAACGCCTGCAGAGGATCCTTTGGCAGCCGCGGCGCCCGTGAAAAATCATTTCCCGAACCGGTCTGAATGCTGCCCAAAATCACCTTGCCGCAATCCACAATGCCGCTGACCACCTCGTTCATCGTCCCGTCGCCGCCAAGCACGACCAAAATGTGCTCTTTGCCATCCGCCGTGACCTCTGCCGCAATTTCGGTCGCGTGCCGAGCGTACCTTGTAAAATGCGCCTCGTACTCTACCCGTTTTTTTATCAATTCCGGCTCAATCCGCTTCCAAATCATTCCTCCGCTCCCAGAGCTTGCCTTCGGATTGACAATAAACGTGTACTTCATGTCCCCACCCCTTGTTTTCTCATTTGTCGCCGCGATTTCTTCCGCCGCCTGGCAGGAAATCGTGACCGCCGTCTCATTCCACCACGCTGTCCAGGTACTTACTAAGCGAGCGGGTCATATTTCCCTCAAAATCCGTCTTCCCGTCCCGCAAGCACCACTCAAACACATTTCCTATCACGATCATGCGAACGTCCGTGGTAAACTCCTCAATCCTCACGTTCAGCCGAATCCGCCCTTCCGCCATCGCCTTCTCGACATACGTCTGCACCGTCACGATGGGGTATGGCCGCTCCGTCCTTATCGCGGGATTTAACGCCTGGTTCTTCGGGTTGTAATAACCCGCCATAAACTCAACGCCCAGAGCCCGGCAATACTTTACATAGTTCAAATATACCTGGACGATTGCCGACTTCGCCTCGCCCGCATTTTGCGGCAACGCCAAAAGCTCCGGCCGGATGCTTGGCTGTTCCTCAATATAATATGACAGCAAATCATCCTTCGTCTTGAAATGATGATAAAAGCTGCCATTGGAAACACCGGCCTCCTCACATATGTTTTTTATAGAAAGCTCCTCATAACCCTTCTTCTTTAAAATCCGTTTGGCAGCTCGAAAAATGCGTTCCTTCGTCTCCTTTGACTTCTGCTGCTGCCTCCCCGGCTCCGTCTTAACACCCATGAACCCCTTCGTCCCTTTTAATCATCTATTACGGCACAAAAATTCGCCACGAACCATTATAGCGAATCCCGGCAAAAAGGTCAAGAAATCTACGAAAAAGTGACCCTGTATGCCGAGAATGCCGCCGGAATCGGATACTTCTTCTCCAATTCTCCACAGTCGGCAAAAATCATCGCCTCGCTGCAGTTTCGTTCCAATTCGTCAACCAGCACTTCATAGCCCACCATGTGCCACTCCACATGGCTGAATATATGCTTTGCCGCTCCTAGTTCCTTGATTCGCACGGGTGTCAGCCCGATGGACTTGCTGTAGTCGATCGCTTCCTGCCCGTTTAAATGTCCGGAAACGTTCGGCAACTCATAAAGCCCCGCCAACAGTCCCCTGGCCGGCCGTTTTTTGATTGCCACCGTACAATTATCCCGGAAAATAAATACCGTCCGTTTTTCTATCCTGCGCTCTTTCGCCTTTTTCTTTACCGGCAGTTGCTCCTGGCACCCTTTCGCCCTCGCCTGGCATATGTCCGCCAACGGGCATATGTCACATTTCGGTGCGCCGTTTGGGACGCAGACAATCGCCCCTAACTCTATCAGCCCCTGGTTAAAGTCCGATGCCGCATCCTTTGGTATCACCGCCTCTATCTTCTGCTCGATGCGGCTTCGCACTCCCGCCTTCATAATGTCCTCTTCGCTGCAAAGAAGGCGCGACACGACGCGGAGCACGTTTCCGTCCACCGCCGGTTTTGGAATGCCGAAGGCAAACGACGCGACCGCCCCCGCCGTATAGTTGCCGATGCCGGTCAATGCCCTGATTTCTTCGTATGTCTCGGGAAACGCCCCTTGATGGATTTCCATAATCTGGCGCGCCGCCTTCTGCATGTTCCGCACCCGATTATAATAGCCGAGCCCTTCCCACAATTTCAAAAGCCGGTCCTCGTCCGCCTCGGCCAGGGCCTTCACGTTCGGCAACTCCTCCAAAAAGCGGGCATAATACGCCTTCACGGCCTCCACGCGGGTCTGCTGCAGCATGATTTCCGAAACCCATATATGATAGGCGTCCGCCTGGTTTCTCCACGGAAGGTTCCTCTTATTTTTTCGATACCATCCTGTCAAGGGACGCACCGTCGAAAGCAAGACTTCGTGTTCGCGTTCCCCTTCCGTCACACCGCCTCCGGGCAAAACGCCCTTGCCGCGACCGCTCAAGCCCTCTGCCTTTCAAAAATCGCGTCAATCTTCTGCTTGATTTCTGTCGTCTTTAAGTATTTCAGCAAATATCCCGCCGGCTTCAAGGACATGACGCCCCTGACGGTCTCCGGGTCGCTTCGGCCGGTCAGGAAAACGACCGGGATGTTCGTGAATTCTTTCGCCGAGCGCAACATTTCCAACGTCTGCTTTCCGTCGCAAACCGGCATTTCATAGTCGAGCAAAATGAGGTCCGGCCGGTTCAGGGTCATCGTCCGAATCGCGGCGATGCCGGATTCTGCCAGCAACACCTCGTAATCCTTGGCAAGCAGCTTCTTCATGCTCTGGCAAATCGTCGCGGAATCGTCCACCACGAGTATTTTCGGCTTCGCCTGCTCTTCCTTTACCTGCTCCTCCCTCTTCATAAGGTACTCTTCCACCTCGGTCAGAGCGTTTTCCGACTCGATGGGAGTCCCGACGCCTTCCTCCAAAAGGTGCGGGGCAATGACGCAGAAGGAAAAGTATCCCGCCCCCGTATCAAACAGCAAGCTGACCTGCACCTTCTCCTCTTCGAATACTTTCTGAAACTGTTCATAATTCAAAAGATTTTCTTCCTTTAGTTCATACGTCTCCATGTTCGGGAAACATTCCAGCACGCGTCCCGCAAACTGCCGTGCCGTATATCTGGAAGCATGAATCAGCTTGGCATCCAACCTGTTCGTTGAAAGCCCCATCACCTTTCCGACCGTGTTGACCAATAATTGCTCCTCAAAAACCAGGAGAATATCCTGCCTTTTCTCATCCGCCTCATTTCCATAAGACAATCGGTAATATATCCCATTGCCAAACTTTTCCCCGCCATAGGCGTCACTAATCAACTGTGACTCCAAATGGAACATGTCGAACACGAGCTGGACGACGACCTTCTTCATGGCCGCCACTTCTTTCTCCGGTAAAAGATTCTCAAATTTCCACGCATGCTTTCCGATAATGGAAAGATCCTCCGTCAGCGTGTGCCCAATCAGCCAGCCAGCACACACACCAAGGAAATGATCTACCGCGTCCGAGGAATACTCCGTCCGTTCAAGCTCTTGTTCCAATTTCGGAAGTGTGTTCTCCCGGAAACTCTTATGTATGCGCCTATGCTGTTCCAACCCTTCGTAACCGATGGAGGCCATATAGTCTTCCTCGTCCTTGAAATGCTTTAATGCGTGTCCCTTAAAAAACTTAATCCCTTCCTGGCATGCCCACTGGCCGTTATTTTCCTCCTCCTTGAGTGCAAAGAGCTTGTTGATGATTTTAAACAGCCGTTGGTGCTCCTTGTCAATGATATCTACCCCTATTTTAAATTCCTCGCTCCATTCAAACTGGGTATCCATTTAAAAATCCTCCTGTCTCTGTCACGTTAACGCGTATATTTTATCATATAATGCTATTCTACCAGTAAAGTCAACGGTTTTCAATAGATGCCTTCAAAAAAGGCAATTAAAAAAAGACAATTTAAAAAGAGAATCTAAAAACGGCCGCAAAGCGTCTTTTCGATTCTCCATTGTCCATTATTTGGTACACGGATCCTTCCGCGCCTACGCGCCCCCGCAATTTGGAGGCATCATAAAATCTTTGATAAGAACTCCCTCAACCGCTCGTCCTTCGGGTTATTGAAGAATTCTTCCGGGGTTCCCTGCTCCTTGATTTGTCCGGCATCCATGAACATCACACGCGTGGCCACCTCCTTGGCGAATCCCATCTCATGCGTGACTACGACCATCGTCATGCCGTCATGCGCCAGCCGCTTCATCAATTCCAGCACCTCGCCCACCATCTCCGGATCCAGCGCGCTCGTCGGCTCGTCAAACAACATCACCTCCGGCCGCATTGCCAGCGACCGCACGATGGCGATTCGCTGCTTCTGGCCTCCGGACAACTGCGACGGATAGGCATCTGCCTTGGCCTCGAGCCCCACCGGGCGCAAAAGCCGCATCGCCTCCGCCTCCGCCTCGGCCTTTCCCTTCTTCAAGAGCTTGATGGGGGCCAGCGTGATATTCTGCATAATGGTCTTGTGCGGAAACAAGTTAAAATGCTGGAACACCATCCCCATCTTCTGCCGGTGCTTGTTGATGTCGACCCGACGGTCGGTGATGTCCGTCCCGTCAAAATAAATCTTCCCTTCCGTCGGAATCTCGAGAAGGTTCAGGGAACGTAAAAACGTCGATTTCCCTGACCCTGACGGTCCGACGATCACCACCACTTCCCCTTCGCAAATCTCCTCGGAAATCCCAGCCAAGGCGTGGAACTCGTCATAGGTCTTATATAAATTTTCCACTTTAATCAATGTACGTCCGTTAATGGTCACTGCTTCTCAGCCTCCTTTCCAGGATGCCCACGAGTTTTGAAAAAATCATGACCATCACGAGGTAAATGGCGGCCACCGCCAAAAGCGGCATGAACGCGTCATACGTCTGGCTGCGGATGATGTCGCCGCCCTTCGTCAAATCCTGCATGGCGATATAGCCCGAAACCGAAGTCTCCTTGAGCAACACGATAAACTCGTTGCCCAGGGCCGGCAAGACGTTCTTGAACGCCTGCGGCATGATGATGTAGAACATCGTCTGCGCGTAATTGAAGCCGAGGCTCCTTCCCGCCTCAAACTGCCCGTTATCTATTGACATGATGCCGGAACGGAAAATCTCCGCCACGTAAGCCCCGGAATTAAGTCCGAACGCCAGCACCGCCACGAACACCTTGTCAATCTTCACGCTGCCAAAGATGACGAAATAAATAATCAAAAGCTGCACGACCACCGGAGTGCCGCGGATGACCGTCAGGTAAACCTTGGCCAGGAAGTTCAAAACTTTCAGTTTCCCGGTCTTTTCATTCGTCGAGCGCACCACCGCCACCAGAAATCCCAAAATGATTCCCAAAAGCACGGCAAAAAACGTCACCTTGAGCGTCACGCCCAGGCCGTCCCAGATATATTGCCAGCGGTCGTCCTTGATAAAATTCAAATAAAAACGATTTTGTAAGGCTTCCAACAAGTCGGTCAACCCCGACGAGGTCGTGGCTATCGGCGCCGCCATTCAGGGCGGTGTGCTCACGGGCGAGGTCAAGGA
>CATLEQ010000251.1 GCA_949915905.1 uncultured Lachnospiraceae bacterium
TGAAATCCCTCATACGGCTTTTGCCATATGCACATTTTGATTCCATAGGTATCTATCACATCCCACAGCAGCTCCCACTTTTCATTGTTCATGCCCGCACCTCCAAACACGTAATCCGAAGAAACTCTTACAACCGCCTGATACTTTTTATTATACCAGACGGTTGTAACTACCGGTCAAATGTTTTTTCAATATTGCAGTCCTTATTATTTTTCCCCGCCATCCCGCATAAACTATTCTATAAACCTTTTCTGGAGGATTTCATGAAAAACATTTTGAATCACAATCTGAAAATCGACTTCCGAGCCAATCTCAAAACAAAACTGCTTTTTCTCGCTCTCCCGCTGGCCGTGGAAGCCCTGTCAGCCTTTTTAATCCGCAATCAGCTGTCCGTATACCGTCAGTGGGCACATCCGCCCCTCACCCCTCCCGCATGGGTCTTTCCGTTCGTGTGGACGATCCTGTACCTCCTGATGGGAATCGGTTCCTATCTTGTCGCCGTCTCCCTCTCCCCGCAACGAAAAAACGCACTTTCTCTCTATCTTTTACAGCTATTTTTAAACTTCCTATGGCCGATCGTCTTTTTTCGTTTTCAGGAGCCGCTCTTCGCTCTGCTGATTTTACTCTTACTTTGGTATGCTGTATTTCAAATGATTCAGGCGTTTTCCCTCATTTTCCCGCTGGCGGGTATTCTGCAGATTCCTTATCTGCTCTGGCTTAGTTTTGCCATATACCTCAATCTGGGAATTTTTTTCCTGAACCGGTGAGAGAAAAATCGCCATTCACCCATGCCACGGCCGCGAGTGCCGCCACCGTGCCGTCCGCCGCCGCCGTGGTAAGTTGCCTGACATGCTTCATCCGACAATCTCCCGCCGCGAAAATGCCGGGAACACTCGTCCTTCCATCCTCTCCCGCCACGACAAAGCCGGCCTCGTCCAATTTCACGAACGAGGCAAACGGCTCGTTCTTTGGAATTTGACCCACCGCGACAAACACACCTGATACATTCAACACAAAATGCTCGTCCTCTTTTTTATTACACAAGCGAATCCCTTCCACCGCTTGCCCGCCCAAAATTTCTTCCACCACGGTATCGAGCACGAATTCCACGTTTTCCTTTTCGGCGAGCCGTCCCACCGTCCCTCCTTCCCCGCGAAACGTATCCCTGCGATGTATCAAATACACCTTTTTACAATATTCTGAAAGAAATTCGGCATCTTCAAGAGCCGTATTGCCGCCGCCCACCACGGCCACGTCCCGCCCCTTGAAAAACATGCCGTCACAAGTGGCACAATATGAAACGCCCATGCCTTTTAACCGTTCCTCCCCTGAAACACCTAAAAGCCGACGTTCCATGCCGCCCGCCAGAACCACGCTCCGGCACTCGAAAACTTCCTTTGCGGTACGCACACGAAACAAAGTCCTGGAAGCCTCCTCGTCGCCACCTCGGCCGCGCCCAGCAAATGACCGAATGCCGTTACTATCGCGGTCGCAGGCCGTGAATAGTAACTGTTCCTTTTCGACTCCTATCACTTCCGCCTGCACCGTCTCCGCTCCCAGACTCGTCGCCTGCTCCAAAAGCCGCTCCGTAAATTCGCTCCCGCTGATAGTGGCAATTCCCGGATAATTTTCCACCATCGGTGAACTCACGATTTGCCCGCCAAAACTCATTTTTTCAAAAACAATTGTCGATTTTCCGGCACGCTGGCCATAAATTGCCGCCGTCAAACCGGCAATCCCGCCGCCAATAATAGCAATATCGTACATAAAACTCCTCCTCGTAACATGTCCGTAAGTCTCTTTGTGGGATAAGTCCACGCCCTAAACGTTACTCGCACCCTAATCGTTGCTCGCGAGAATACTTTCCCCTCTTTCATGGAATTTCATGCACTTTCGTTGCATGTTCGCCAAACAAAATTCCCTTTATACTTGAATATTCAGCAACATGCAAGTATAATCTTATTATAGCATCCATGTATGAGTGGGTTGAATGTTTTTTTAGAGCATCCAACCGCACAACTGGTAATTTTTTATTTGGAGGGACATACCATGTTAGAATTTCGATATGACACCCAATTATTGATTGAAGGGGAAGATCTTGACGAGGACGTTATCAGTGCATATTTTACCGATAACTTTAAAGGCGATTGCCTGCTGGCCGTGGGAGATGAAGAGCTGATAAAAATCCATTTCCACACGAACGAGCCTTGGAAAGTGCTGGAGTATTGCTCCTCGCTTGGGGAAATCTACGACATCGTCGTGGAAGACATGGAACGGCAAAGCCGGGGATTAAAAGGATAAGGCTTTACATTTGCCATCATAATGTCGATGTGCGGAGGGCAACACGCCATCCGTATATCGCTGATAACCAAACAGCATAGGAGGCCATTATGAAAAAGTGGGAAATCAATCAAGAAATGAGAGATCAATCGAAAAATGATGTAAAAAACAATGACGGCAAGAAAAACACAAGCGGCGAAGACACGAACCCGAAAAATAAAAACGAGGACGAAGATTCCTCCTGGGTCACTTACGGTTTGCCACTTGGGTTGTGCTTCGGAGTGGCCTATGGCATCATCTTCAAAAACCTTGCCATGGGCATCGCACTGGGCATCTGCTTTGGAAGTGCCTTTTCGGCGATTGGGCAGAAAAAGAAAAACGGCAAGGAAGAAACGGAAGAAAAAAATAAAAACGGCGGAGCCGAATCCAATGAGTCCTTGAAGATAGATGGTGAACACGTAAAAACGGACGTTACCGAAAGCAAGGACGCTGAAAATGAACATAAAACGGATGAAAACAAGGAGGCAGACAAAGATTTATGAAACGTGCAGTGTCAGACAACATACTCATTCTTTACGTCATTACTTTCGTACTGATTTTGCTTGGGCAGATTTTAGGGTCATTGTTACAATTTATACTGTTTATGACCGGCTCGCCCGCGATGGTTACCATGACCATGTACCTAGCCTTTATCGGCATTTGGATTCTGGTGCTTCTGTATTTGCGCCTTTCTCCCAAAAACCGCCCGATACTGGGCGCGCTCGGGAGCAAGCCAAAAGGAAACAACTGGAAATGGTTCCTCCTCGGAATCGGCATCGGATTTGGCCTGAACGCCGTTTGCATTTTGGCGGCATGGCTTAACAAGGACATCTCGCTCTATTTTGATTCCTTCCAACCGCTACCCGTCATCGGCATTTTTATCGCGGTCTTCGTCCAGTCCTCGGCGGAGGAATTGCTTTGCAGGGGCTTCCTATACCAACGGTTGATGCGAAGTTACAAGAAGCCGATCGTGGCCATCGTCGGGAATTCCTTGTTTTTCGCCTTGCTGCATCTGGCCAACGACGGGGTCACGGCCTTGTCAGTGATAAATATTTTCGTCGTGGGAATCTTATTTTCCCTGATGGTCTATTACATGGACAGCATCTGGTGCGCGATGGCAATGCATGCCGCCTGGAATTTCACGCAAAACATTCTTTTCGGATTGCCAAACAGCGGCATGGTCGCGCCTTATTCCATCTTTCGGCTTGACGTTTCCACGGCACGCGACAGCTTTGCCTACAACGTCGGCTTTGGTATCGAAGGGACGCTGCTCGCGGACATCGTCCTCATACTGGCCTGCGTCTGCCTCTACCTATGGGGTCGGAAATACGGAAAAAAGCCATATGACGTATGGGAAACGGACACGCCGCGAGACACTGAATTATAAACGGCCGCCTTTATGGGCTTATTCCCATAAGGCGGCAATCCTGATTTTTCACGTTTCCTCCAACTTTTTGGAAACGATGCGGTTACATGCATACGCACTTGCAAACACGGCAAATCCGATTACCGTTCCCCATAATGGCATACTCACGTCCAAGTATATTAAGAACAACTGGATTACAAGAAAAAACGAGCTGACACTTTCTATGAGGAACAAAATTCTTTTTTGCAGCTCCCGCCACCTTCTCCGCTCACTTAGCTTTTCCGCCGTCCACAACCCATAGACATCCGCCGCGGTGCCTTCCACGTCCTCGTCGGAAATCAGTTCGTCCAATCCCGCCCCCAGTTCCATTGCCAGTTTCTTCGCCATGATTAAATCCGGGCACCTGCTGCCATTTTCCCAACGGCATACCGTTTGCCGCGAAACGTACAACTTGTCGGCCAATTGTTGCTGCGTGTAATGATTTTCTTCCCGTAATTTTTTTATATTTTTACCGAATGACATATCTTATACCTCCTTTGCCCTTTGATTGTCACATTCCATGGTCACATCATATATCATCCGGATGCAAACAACAAGCAACTTTGAGGATTTACATGGTTCCAATACGGTAACAAACGGTTGCATGACAAAACCCCCGCATGCTGGCGAGGGTTCTATTTCCCATACTCCATTTATTTTTCATCTATTTCCTGACCGAATCCATCCCGTTCTCCGTAATGACTTGTTCTATCATCGGCTTAATATACTCATTGTACCAGCGCAGTTGCCCGTCATGGTTCAAATGTATCATGTCTTCGACAAACAGACTCTCATCGAAATTCGTCCCGTCATAAGTCAAGGCGTTCGCGTCCACGTAGTACAAGTAATCCGCTTCCTCCGCCAGCTTCTGCAACCGCTCGTTAATGGTCAGCGTGAGATTCAAATATTCCGCACGTCCCGGTAACAGCAAGCCGCTCATGATGACGAACTTGGCATCCGGCATCTGCTCGTGAAAGGCGGCAAACATCTGCTTCTTATACTCCATGCATTTCTCAACCTTCTCCTCATCCGTCCCCGACAATTGCACGTAATCATTAGAACCGGTCTGGAAAAATACGATTTTCGGCTCGTATGGAAAGAGAATCCGGTCGGCATATCCTACCAGTTCCGCGTCAATGCTGCCGCCAAACGCATGGTTTTGTACCTTGTACCCATTCATGTCCTCTTCCATCGTCTCCCACATGGAAAAATTGGACGCGCCGTAAAATATGATCTCGCCCTTGCGAGCCGTACTATATTTTTCCTCAATTTCTTTAATAAATCCCTCCCAATAATCGTGGCACTCCAATTCCGTCTTAATTTCAATCTTGGGATACTTCCCCACTTCATTTTTCACCATGTTTTCTTCCTTTCCCGTCTCCGTCTTTTCATCCACCACGCCATCCTCGTCTTGATGATCCTCCTTGTTTTGTGGCTCCTCTTGCTTTGCCGTATCATCCTTGCCAGAGTCCTTTTCTCCACCACGTCCGGTCGCCATTCCCATGGCCATGATTCCGCGCGCGCAACTACGCAAATCCCTTTACTAATTTCTTTCCCATCACTTTTTGCTTCCTCCTTGGATTTGATTTCCGCCGGCAAAGATCCCGACGACTTATGCATTTACATTACGTCATATCCAATCATAATGCAAGAAAATCGGGATTTTTTCTAAAAAATTAGAAACACTGATTTTCTATTCATTCCTCTCCAAGCCATATGCCACCCTGCAATTCTTTTTATAACACGCGATTCCATATTTATGGATTGTCTCCATCCCGTCTTGTTTCAGCACTTCGACATATCCATTCTTCTCAATCTGCTCCATCGCATCGGCAAGGGTTTCTTCAAACCTTCCATCCTCGGCATATTTGACCTCGATGACGCAGCCCGTCCTTGTCGAGGGAATTTCCAGCCGAATATCGACATATCCGACTCCCGATTCCGCATTCGACTTCACGGCCCAGCTTCCCTCTGCCTGCAACAGCCCAAGTATCATGCCGTGATAAAAGTTTTCCTTCATTTCTTTTCTCACGCAAGTGTCCCGGATGCTGATGGACGTGGACATGAATTCATTAAACAGTTCCTGCACTTTCGCGGCATCTCCCGACTTCACGGCATCACAAAATT
>CATLEQ010000252.1 GCA_949915905.1 uncultured Lachnospiraceae bacterium
AGCATCTTTTTGAATACGGGAAAATTCGTTTGTCCACGGCGGCGATTCACACCGTGAAGCCGCTTGAAGTCGAGATTCCGAAAGGAAGACTGACGGTCGTGACGGGGGTGTCCGGTTCGGGAAAAACGACGCTGATTTTGGAAAGCCTGATTCCGGGGTTGGAAGCCTTGATAGAGGGGAGGCAGCAGGCGGAACAAAATCCCGGATCGGAGGCCTTGATAGAGGAGAGGCGGCAGCCGGGGCGAAGCGTGTCCGTCGCGGGTGCGAGATTGCCGGGGCATGTAAATTTCGTGGAGGCGAATGGCATTGAGCATGTAAAATTGATTGATGCCACGCCGATTGGTATCAACGTTCGTTCTACCGTGGCCACGTATGCCAACGTGCATGACGAGTTGCGAAAAATTTATGCGAGAACGCCAAAGGCAAAGCAACTTGGCTACAAGGCCGGGGATTTTTCTTATAATACGGGGAAATTGCGTTGCCCGGTGTGTGACGGGACGGGAGTCATCAGCCTTGACGTGCAGTTTTTGCCGGACGTGGACATCCCTTGTCCGGATTGCCATGGCTCGCGCTATGTAAAGGAGGCATATAAGATACGCTATCAGGGCAAGATATTCGGAAAGCGGGCAAAAAAGCAGGGGGACAAGCCTTGTGATAATCAGGAAAAAACGGATGGAATTGACAAGGGTTATTCATTACCGGAGTTGATGGACATGGATGTAAATACCGCGCTGCAGGTTTGCGGGGATTGGAAGCTCGTGCATCAGCGGCTGCAAGTCTTAAAAAGCCTGGGGCTTGGATATTTGACGTTGGGTGAGGAAACACCGAGCCTTTCCGGTGGCGAGGCGCAACGGCTGAAGCTGGCGAGCGAGATGGGAAAGGTGCAGTCCGATTCCGTGTTTGTCTTTGACGAGCCGACGATTGGCCTGCACCCGTTGGACGTGCAGACACTTCTTTCCGTATTTCAGACATTGATAGAAAACGGGGCGACGGTCATCGTGATTGAGCATGACTTGGACGTGATTCGTAATGCGGATTATATCATTGACATGGGACCGGGTGGCGGCGAGGAAGGCGGGTGCATTGTCGCCGTGGGAACGCCAGAGGAAATCGCGGAAAATGAGGACAGCGTCACCGGGCGGTTTCTGAAACGGACGGGGTTGGTGTGCGGAGGCGTGTTGCCATCTGCACACTGACGCTAGGAAAAGAGGTGGTATAGTGAGTGGAAAGATTCGGTTGGTTAAAGAACTGAATGGCAGAATACTTGACATTGGCGGTGGTGGATGTTGAAATTGATTTGCCGGATGAACATGTCTCCACGACTTATGGTGTTGGAAAGCTTGGTTCACAAGATAGTGATTCTATCTCCAAAATGTGCATGGACGTGGGCATGAAGAGGGTAATCCACCAAGTTGAAAAAGAATACTTTTATATGAGTTTTGTAAAATAGGGAAAGTTTGGGTATAAACTTTCTCAGTAACAAAAAACCCTTGACATTCCCCCTTGTGGAAGTTGTATAAAGAGACGAGAAAGCAGTGGAAGCTTCGCATAACCAGGAGCGAAGGAAACTCGCCAAGGTGCGGAGCGCATTTACGGAAGGGAGAACATCATGCTTACGATTGAACATTTGACGAAACATTACAAGGGCAGCAGCAAGGGAGTTACCGATTTAAGCCTGCACATCGCGCCGGGGGACATTTACGCGTTTATCGGGCACAATGGGGCGGGAAAGACGACGACCCTGAAGTGCGTTGCCGGAATTCTGGGTTTTGACGAGGGGACGATTTTGATTGACGGAATCGACATCCGCAAGGATCCGCTCACTTGCAAGCGGCAGTTTGCCTATATTCCGGACAATCCGGACATTTACGAATACCTCACGGGTATCCAGTATCTGGAATTCATTGCCGACGTGTTCGCGGTAGGTGTAAAAGAGCGGCAGGAACGTATTAAAAAATATGCGGACGAATTTGAAATCACGGCCTCGTTGGGCGACTTGTTTTCGACCTATTCGCATGGGATGAAGCAAAAGCTGGCGTTGATTTCCGCGTTGGTGCACCGACCGAAATTGTTGATTTTGGACGAACCGTTCGTGGGACTGGATCCGAAGGCGGCCGTTATTTTAAAGAATGCCATGCGTCGGATTTGCGAAGAGGGCGGCGCGATTTTCTTTTCCACGCACGTATTGGACGTGGCGGAAAAATTGTGCAACCGCGTGGCAATCATCAAGGACGGGACGTTGATTGCTTCCGGGGAGATGGAGGAAATCGTGAAATCCGGCCAGTCATTGGAGGATATCTTCATGGAGGTGGTGGAAAATGCGGGAGAATGACAATACAAGGAAATCCGGAGCGATGGGGCAATCTGGGATGATGGAACAACCCGGGATGATGGAACAACCCGGAGCGATGGAAAAATCCGGGGCGTTGGGACAATTTGGGGCGATGGCGCGGATGGAATTGTGCAATATTTTCGGGCTCAACGTATTTCGCCACACCCGGGATTCGAAGGCGAGAAAAAAGTCGCTGGGGTTGTTATGCCTATATGTTTTTCTTTTGGCCGTGATGGCGTTTTATGTGGGGGGATTGTCCTACGGGCTGATTTTCCTTGGCATGGGCGAAGTGGTTTTTGCGTATTTGATTGCTATTTGTAGTGTGGTGATTTTCGTGTTTGGAGTATTGAAGGCAGGCGGCGTCCTATTTCGGCGGGAAGGGTATGACATGCTGTGTGCGTTGCCCATGTCGACGGCGGCGGTGGTGCTAGCCCGGGTTCTTAGAATGTACGTGGAGAATCTTGGACTTTCGCTGGTCGTGCTGTTGCCGGGAACCATCGTATACGCGTGGATCGTGCGTCCTGGAGCGGTATTTTACCTGGTGCTTTTGCTTGGAACGTTGTCAGTGCCGATGATTCCCATGGCCGGTGCCGTGTTAATCGGCGTGTTTGTGACCGGCGTTTCCTCCCGGATGCGCCATAAGAGCCTGGTGGCGGCGGGACTGTCAATTTTATTGGTGCTAGGCATCTTTTGGCTGACGTCGAGAATGTCCGCCCTGGAGGGGGAATTTGACTTGGAAATGCTGAGAAATGCTTCGGCCTTCGTTTTTACGATGCTGGGGAGATTATACGCGCCCGCCGTCTGGCTGGGAAAGGCCGTTGTTTACGGGGATTTTCTGCGATGCCTTATGTGCGTGGGGCTTTTCCTGGCGATATTCGCGGCGGTGGTGGCAGGTTCTTGTGCTTGTTTCCATCAAGTGTGCCGAAATCTTTACGGCGGCTTTGCCAGGCATGATTATAGGAAGGAGGAGTTGGGCGGGCTAAAAAGAAAATCCGTTCTGTTTTCTTTGTGCGGGCGGGAATTTCGGCGGTATTTTGCTTCCAGTATTTATGTGACGAACACGATTATCGGGCCGGTCATGGGATGCGTCCTTTCGGGAATGCTGTTGTTTTTGGGGACGGATTCGTTGGAGGCGTATGTTCCGATTTCGCTGGACGTAGGCTTGCTTGCCCCCTTTTTATTAGCCGGGTGCTTCTGCATGATGACGGTCACGTCCACCTCGATTTCCATGGAGGGGAAAAACTGGTGGATTGCAAGGAGCCTTCCGTTGTCGGCGAAACATATTTTTGATGCCAAGATTCTGATGAATTTGCTATTGGTGCTGCCGTTTTATTTGTTGTCGGAGGGGATGCTCGTTTTGGCAATCCGGCCGGGGATTTTGGAAACCGTGTGGATGCTTTTGATTCCGGCCGTGCTGATTGTATTCTCCTGCGTGTACGGCATTACCGTCAATTTACATTTTCCGATGTTGAATTGGGAGACGGAAGTCGCCGTGGTGAAGCAGAGCGCGTCCGCCGTGCTGGGCGGGATGGGAGGTTTTGTCCTGGCGATTTTGTGCATGGCGGCCGCCTTGGTGATTCCGGGAGAATACTCGAACGTGTTAAGAGGAAGCATGTGCGTCGTGCTGATTCTGGCGACGGTGGTTTTGTATAGAGGGAACAATCGACACGCGATGGCGTGGAAATGAAGAAAATGGTGGCGTGGAAGGGATTTTCCTTTTCACGCCATATGATTTCATGCGGTCGTGAGGACCAATGAGCATTATAATGACTTTTTTGAATGGGGTCAACAGAAAATGAATTGGAAACGTTACTTTTCACGGGGGATGCCCAAACAGCCGCGAAACCGTGCGCAGAGGGCGCACGTCGCCCTTTTCAAGATGACCGTTTGGCGGATTGACATTCGACCCTCCATGTATTATAATCTTTTTGGTTATGTGTTGCGGTCAGAATGTAAATGACAGAGCGGACGCGTATCAGATAAAACTCAGGAAAAATGAAGAAACGAAGGCGTGTTTGCATGGACAGATTTGAGAAGGTTACGACGGGCATGGGCGAGGAGTGCGGCGTGTTTGGCGTGTATGACATGGATGGCGGCGACGTGGCACCCTCCATCTATTATGGGTTGTTCGCGCTACAGCACCGGGGGCAGGAAAGTTGCGGCATCGCGGTGACGGATACGAACGGACAGCGCAAGGTATTGTCCCAGAAGGGGCTGGGGCACGTGGATGACGTGTTTGACAGGGAGGCCTTAAGTAAGCTGAAAGGAAACCTTGGAGTCGGACATGTTCGTTATTCGACGGCGGGCGGAACCTGCGTGGAAAATGCGCAGCCATTGGTCATCAATTATGTGAAAGGAACGCTTGCAATTGCCCACAACGGAAACCTGGTAAACGCCATTGAGTTGCGGGAGGAATTGGGGCAGACGGGTGCCATTTTCCAGACGACGATAGACTCCGAGGTAATTGCCTACCATATTGCGAGGGAGCGGCTGAACACCCGGAAGGCGGAGGACGCGGTTAAAAATGCGATGAAGAAAATCAAAGGAGCTTACGCGTTGGTAGTCAGTTCGCCGCGCAAGTTGATTGGGGCGAGGGATCCCCTGGGGTTGAAGCCGCTTTGTATCGGCAAGCGGGACAACACCTGGTTCCTGGCATCGGAAAGTTGCGCGATAGCGGCGGTTGACGCGGAGTTCGTGCGTGATGTCAGCCCCGGGGAGATTGTCAGCATCACCAAGGACGGGCTTGTCTCGGACATGAGCATGGCGATAGAGCCGGAAAGGCAGGCCAGATGTATATTTGAATATATTTATTTTGCCCGTACGGACAGCACGCTGGATGGAATCAATGTTTATCATTCTCGTATCGTGGCGGGAAAGGCCTTGGCAGAGTCGTACCCGGTGGAGGCCGACCTGGTGGTCGGAGTGCCGGATTCCGGTCTGGTGGCGGCGAAGGGATATTCGGAACAGTCGGGGATTCCCTATGGGATGGCATTTCATAAAAACAGTTATGTAGGTCGTACCTTTATCAAGCCGCTTCAAAGTGAGCGGGAATCCAGCGTAAAGATTAAATTAAATGTCATTGACGAAGTGGTGCGGGGAAAGCGGATCGTCATGGTGGATGATTCCATCGTAAGGGGCACCACTTGTGCCAATATTATTAAAATGTTGAAAAAAGCCGGGGCGCGGGAGGTACATGTGCGGATTAGTTCACCGCCGTTTTTGTATCCGTGCTATTTCGGGACGGACGTTCCGTCAAATGAGCAGTTGATTGCCCATTCCCATACGACGGAGGAAATCTGCCAGATGATCGGGGCGGATTCATTGGGATATATGAAGATTGAGAAGTTGAAGGACATGGTGGACGGAATCGGATATTGCGATGCCTGCTTTACTGGAAAATATCCGATGGAGGTGCCGGGATACGATATCAGCCACGCTTTCGAATGACCGAAAGCAATTGGCGTTGAACGCTTGGCGAGCGCGGGAAGCGCGAGTCTAGCGAGAAAGCCTATCC
>CATLEQ010000253.1 GCA_949915905.1 uncultured Lachnospiraceae bacterium
CGGCATCTTGGATGTCCGTGTCATGATGAAGACCGGAACACAACTGGAATTAGAAATGCAGATCGCATATTTTGAATATTGGGAAAACCGCATTCTATTTTATCTAAGCAAAATGTATTCCGAGCAAATAAAGGCAGGAGAATCTTATGAGAAGCTCAAAAAATGTATTCACGTCAGTGTTTTAAATTTCGTTCATTTTCCAAATGACGAAAAATACTATCGAACAATCAACTTGTGCGACAAGGACTCGGGAGAATTGTATAGTGATTTGTTTGAATTGAAGATTTTGGAGCTCACAAAACTTCCAAAGCATACAAAAAGCAAGGAGAAAATCGTCCAATGGATGAAGTTTTTCAATGGAAAAAGCAGAAAGGAGTTCGAAGATATGGCGAAAACGGATGAATATCTAAATGAAGCATACCAGACACTCTTAACCCTAAGTGCGGATGAAAGTAAACGCCTGGAATATGAAGCACGCGAAAAGGCACTCAAGGACTATAACACACAAATGTACAGTGCCGAAAAACGGGGTGAAAAGCGGGGCGAAAATTTGACCAAAAAGGTGTTCAAATTACATTTATCCGGAAACTCTGACGAATACATTGCAAAAGAATGTGCCATTTCATTAAAACGGGTAAGACAGATTCTAAGTTGATACAAGGTTTAGGCGCGAAGCGCGCATGTGTAGTGAAGTGGCCGTGAATAATAACGCAATTTTTTGTCTTTTTATCGTTTCTCACAAAAACTCTTGACAAATAAAATCTATCTTATATAATAAAGGTGCTTGCGCGGAGGGCAAATCATTCGACTGGAAATGATTGGCTGGATAAGGCAACAGACTGGAACGTCTGTCACTTATCCGGCCTTTTTTGATTTATGGGAAACTTCGTTCCCTATAAACCACCCCCCTCCGGGAGGATGCACTGGGGCGCGAACAGAATCATGTCGCTAAAGCGACCGCGCTTGGCGCGAGAGTTTCGCAAGCGAAACTCTTTGTCCTATTCCGGGCGGCAAATATGTCATCGGAGGTTTTGATATGGATTTCTTAACAAGCAAAATTAAACCTATGTATTTCAAGTATCTGTCGACCGCTTTTGGCAGCGCGCTGATTTCATCCATTTACGGTGTCGTCGACATGGCCATGGTCGGCCAGTACCAGGGGCCTGACGGAACGGCGGCACTGGCAGTCGTGTGCCCCATATGGAACATTATATACAGCCTCGGGCTTCTCATGGGCATCGGCGGTTCCGTTCTCTTTTCCACGCTGAGGGGAGAATCGGAAAGCAACCAAAAAAAGTCCAACGAATACTTTACCGCGGCCTTACTCGGTGTCACCGTCTTGGCAATCATCACCTGGATCATCGTCATCTTTTTTGACGAACCGCTGCTGCTATTGTTTGGCGCGGAGGAAACCCTGATGCCGCTGGCAAAGCAATACATCTTCCCCGTCAAATTCGCCGTACCAAGCTTTTTATTCACACAGCTTATAGCGGCCTTTTTGCGCAATGGCAAAAATCCCGGCCTTGCCACCGCCTTGGGTTCCGTATTTTCCTTATTAATGATGCTGACACATTTCCATGGCAAAAAGAACACGCTCCGGTTAGAACGGCCAAAGAAATTGTTTTCCAAGTTGAAAACGATTTGCGTCACGGGCTTTTCCACCTTTTTCATCGATGTCGCCATGGGGATACTGACCATGTTGTTTAACCGCCAAATCCTGAAATATTTGGGTACCAACGCCTTATCCGTATACGGCATCATTATAAATATCAGCAGCTTCGTCCAATGCTGCGCTTACAGCATCGGGCAGGCGTCACAGCCCATGATTTCGACGAATTACGGAGCCGGAAAGGGCGGGCGCATCCGTGAGATACTGAAATACGCGGTTGGAACCGCAATCTCGTTCGGGCTTGTCTGGACTTTGTTGGCCGAATTCGCGCCGCTTCTTTTCGTGCGCATTTTCATGACGCCCACGGAGGATATCCTCGCAATCGCCCCGGCCATTATCCGCAGTTACGGAATCTCGTTTCTGCTACTGCCGCTAAACGTTTTCTCTACCTACTACTTCCAGGCGTTAATGAAGCCCCTCACCTCGTTCGTCGTATCCGTCTCCCGGGGTGCGGTGATTAGCGGCATCTTCATTTACGCCTTGCCGGCCATGGCCGGCGCGGACGCGATCTGGTTTTCCATGCCGCTCACGGAACTCATCATTGCCATTTATGTCACGGTAATGATGGCGACTTATACAAGGCGGCTGCCGGAAGCATGACCTTAGAGCAGAGAGTCCGGCTTGCCGGACTCTCGCGCCAAGCGCGGTCGCTTTAGCGACAAATTTCTTCTCGCGCCCCAGCGCATCCCCGGAGGGTTTTGCTTTATGGGGAGCGAAGTTTTCTATAAGACAAAAACACCCTGAAAATCAGACATTCCATCTGATCTTCAGGGTATTTTACAAAATCCTTACCTGAATAATTACGCAAAATTTACTTTACTGTCAGGGCGGTGATATGCGGGTTGACTCCCTCATACCAGTATAAAAAGCCTTCCATGTCAACCGTATCGCCAATTTTCAACTCTTTCACGGCCTTGTACACATCCGTCGTATTGTCGCACAAATAAGATTCCACGGTGAAAGTGTACGTCTCCCCGTTAACGGAAACGTTGAAATACAAGTCATCCCCATCTTGTCCGGAACCGTCCCATGAATATAGGAATGCAACATCGTTTCCATCCTGATCCTGGCCGGCGGCCTCGACCGTCATGCCTTTAAAGGACACGAATTTGTTCTGATGGTCGATAAGCTCGTCCTTTCCAAGAAGAGCCGTGACGTCTTGTGCCTCGGCAACATAAGTCCCGTCCTCAATTTCGAACGACGCGTCAATAATCTCAACCTCGCCCGACCATTCGGACTTATAGCCGGTCACCTTAATCTTGGTTCCGGGAACCAGCTTCTCATAGTCCTCCTCGGAACATGCCATCTCATAAATGAAATAGGCACCGTCCTTGTCCTGTGTATAGACAGTTGCCTTGTCTTCCCACCAGGACTGCTTTGCCTGAACATAGGTTTCCACGACGACTGCGGAATCAATGTCTGCCGCAACATACTCTTCGTAAGTCATGACGCCCTCTGACTTTACGTCCTCTGCATCATCATCGGATTTCGCAGGCACCTCAGACTCCGCAGGTGCATTGGATACGTCCTTGCCCTCGTCGCCGTCGTTTGAACCGCCGCACCCGGCGCACCCCAGTACAAGCGCACAAGTTAAAAGTAATACTAACATCTTTTTCATGTTCTAAATCCCCTTTCTGATTAATCTCTTCTAAATCAGTATCATAGCTGATTGTACTCGAAATCTCCTACAAAGTCAACACCCCGTTGCAATCCACAGCCACGCACGGCCCCATAAACAGTAACGCTAGGCACCAAGGGAGCGTAACTTCCGAACGACCAAGTACGCAATCATCACTCCCCACACGCCTGCAAGCGAAGCCAGCAAAATCACCGCCGTCCGGGGCAGTTCTCCCAGTTCTTCCTTCACGGAGGCGTCAAGTGCGCCGGAAGCTCCGGGCTGGTCAAGACGATATAAAGACGTGACATCTTCAAAGAGCCGCTCCATGTACGCGTCATCAACCTCTTCCCCCCTGCGCACGGATTTCACCGTGTTCTCCACAAGCTGCCCCGCCGCATTGCGAAGCGAAGTCGATCCATTGAATACGGGCGTCACAAAAGTGTGTTCCGCATTATGGAGCAACAACCGGGCCGCCTGAATCTTCACGTCATAATGAACCGAATTATCCTCCCCGCTTCTGGACAAATACTCCTGATACGCTTCTGACTCCTGCGCCTTTAACGTGACGGGCACATAGCCTTCCGTTTCCGAATAGGCAATCTGCACATCGTTGCTCAACAGATACTGTACAAACAGCCAGGAAGCCAGCACCTCCTGGGGATTGGATTTATTAAAGATGCAGACGGAGGGACCCTGGGATATCATCTGCGGGTTTTCCGGGTCAAACTGTGGAATCGGCATGACCGCCGTCTCAAACTCGACGATTTTATCCTCGCTTACATCAGACAGCGGCGCGTCGGTTCCCATCCATGTGGCCCCGGCCGTGGAGTCTATGGCAAAAATACATTGCCCGGCATTCAGGAAATTGGCCGGATACCCGGAAATCTTGAACGTGGAAAAAGCCCCGCTTCCCCCGTGCTCCGCCATTGTATACAGCAATTCCTCCGTGGTATCGTTAAAAAGCCGGATTTCTCCCTCCTCCGTGGAATACCCGGCATCTCTTTGTTTTAGCATCTGTATCATCATATTGTCCGTGGATTTATAGATAAAAGGAATCATCACTTTCTGTCCGTTCACAAGGAAATTCCCTTCACCATCCTGCGCCATCGCGGCTTCAGAAACCTCCCATATAAAATCCCAGGTCAACGTCTCGGGCAATGTATAGCCCAGCTTCTCCACAAAGGTCTTGTTGATGTAACAAGCCTCCGTGGACCTCATATAGGGAAGGGCATAATAATGTCCGCCAAACCGGCATTCCTCCAGAAACTGCGGGACGATTTCCTCCACCAGCGGCGCGTCAAACCGAACCTCGCTTCCACCAAGCCCATATGCGTCGTCCACAAAAAGCTCCTCCAAGGGGACGACCAGATTTGTTCCCGTCAAATAGGTGGCAATGTGATCCGGATAGGTGATGCACACATTAGGCGTGGTGTTGGTGGAAATATTCGTAATCACGTCGTTATAGATTTTTCCATAATCCGTGTATAGCCGCAAATTCACAGTGATATTGGGATAAATCCGTTCGAAATCAGCAATCGCCTGCTCATAGATGGCGGTCTGCGTCTTGTTGGTATCATTTTTCGCCCAAAAGGTAATCTCATATTTCCCCGAGTCGTCGAACTCCTCCGGAATCTCAAACGCCCCCAGCCCCTTCGCCCCATGGCATCCGGTCAGGCCAAGCACGCTGCCTGCCGCCAACACGGCCAGAACGAAAAAAGGCAAGATTTTTTTGCGCATCTTCATCATCCCTTCGTCCCTCCCCTCGACACTCCTGCCATGATTTTTTTGCGAAAAATCAAAAACAGCACAATCAACGGAAGCGAAATCACCACGACGGCCGCCATCATCGCCGGAATATTTTCCCGGCCAAATCCATTCTCCCTGATTTCCTGAATCCCGTTAGAAACCAGGTAATAATTCTCATCATCCGTAATCAGGCGCGGCCATATATAGGAATTCCAACACTCAATCACTTTCAGTATCGTGATCGTGACAATGGTCGGCGCAGACATCGGAATCATGACCTTCCACAAATATTTCCAGTCACTTGTGCCGTCCACCTTTGCCGCATAGTACAAGTTGTCCGATATCTGCTCGAAATTCTCCTTCAGCAGGTAAATATAAAAGACGGACATCACCGAGGGCAGGATCAGCCCCTGGAACGTATTGCGCATGTCCAGATTCGTGATAGTCACAAAATTCGTGATGACGACCAGCTCGTTTGGAATCATCATCAGGGAAAGAAACAAAAGGAAGGCGATATTTTTCCCCTTAAATTCCAGCCTGGCAAATGCAAACGCCGCGAGCACGATCACGACCAGCATCAGAGCCGTGGTCGCGACGGTAAAAATAATGGTGTTCAGGAAATATCTTCCAAGCGGCACGGCGGTAAATGCATCCACGTAGTTCTGCAAGGTCGGTGACAAGGTAAAGAACTTCGGGATATATTCGGAATTGTACGCGCCATAGCTTTTCAGGGATGTCAGCACCATCCAGTAAAACGGAAACAGTACCACGACCGCCCAGAAAA
>CATLEQ010000254.1 GCA_949915905.1 uncultured Lachnospiraceae bacterium
TCAAATTGGACGCCCATTTATAATGCGCAGCCTCCGCTCGCTCCGCCCGATCCAGTACCGCGTTGGACGAGGCCGCGTCCGCCTGGGTATTCTTGATGTTAAAAACATTGAACGTCGTCGCGAAGCTCAGCAAAAGCGTGGCCGCGAGAGAGGCAATCACCCGGATTGCCACCGATCTTTTGATACTTTTTTTCATAAGTGCACATCCCTTCCACGTCTGATTCTAATTAGAAATACTGTTACTCAGTCATTCCACACTATGTCTATGATACACCAGCCCGCGAAATTTTGCAATGCCAAATTCGTTTTTTCGTGATTTTTTTTTATTCCGTTCTCAATGCAATAACCGGATCCTTTTTCGCGGCTTTTTAGCTGGAAGCAGGCCGCCTACGATCGTAATCAAAATACTGATTGCAATCAGAATAAGGGATGAAGTCAGGGACAATTGAGCTTCAAGCTCCGTAAGTCCGCTTAATTTCCTGATGATTGAGTTGATCGGAACAAGTGCCAGCAGCGACACGCCGATACCGATCAATCCGGCGCAGCAGCCAATAATAAAGGTTTCCGCATTAAACACTTGTGAAACAAATGATTGTCGTGATGGAGGATGTCATCATCGCCATATAATCGGTGTAGGTAATGCGGTCATCCTCGGCAGCGGCGTCGTTATACCGTTCGATACAAGCGGCAACCGCATCCTTGTTTTCAAAGGTGTCTGTATAAATGCTGATTGACGCGGGCGCGTCAAAGCTTACTTTGCCAAAGGATTTCATATTCTCCTCGTAGGTAGGGCCGGCAATATATTCATCATATTTCATGCCGGTGAGCACGTTGATTTCATTATCCGCTTCTTGTGCCTTGATAACGACCCTTTCATCCGTATGTGCAATGACAAAATCAGTGAGCCTGGAGGTATACGCTAC
Source organism: uncultured Lachnospiraceae bacterium (assembly GCA_949915905.1). Classification (GTDB taxonomy): domain Bacteria; phylum Bacillota; class Clostridia; order Lachnospirales; family Lachnospiraceae; genus Schaedlerella. Next base: position 924 of record CATLEQ010000254.1, read on the forward strand.
GGCGGTGGAAATTCCTGCGTTCTGTGCACTATCCTTCGGGCGGATAATACTGGTGATTTTCAATTTCACTGCGTTTTCAAGCAAATCTTCTTCGTTCAATGCGATATCCTCAATGTAGGGCTTGTTTTTGCAACGATTGCAGCCGTTTCTGTACTAATCACCGTGCTGTGGCTTGTGCTTTACGAATTTCAGGTTATTACGGTTGAGCCGCGCAGCCGACATGTTCCGATTCTCGTTTTACTCGCAGGAAGTCTGCTGATCGGATGCGCCGTCGCCGTGTATGTCGGCAAACTAATCATTCGTCCCGTCCAGAATATCAGCAATGCGTTTGACGAGCTTTCCAAAGGAAATTTTGATGTCAAGGTTTCCGAAAACGAGCAGATTATGGAAATCCGGGAAATGGCTCAGCGTTTTAATGCCATGACCTACGATTTATCTCATATCGAAACATTGCGCAGCGATTTCGTGGCGAATGTTTCCCATGAATTCAAAACACCGATTGCGGCAATCGAAGGATATGCGACGCTTTTGCAAAACCACAGGCTGTCCAATGAAAAACACGAGCATTATATAGAAAAAATTCTGGAAAACTCCCGCAGGCTCTCAAACCTTTCCGGCAATATTTTAATGCTGTCTAAGTTAGAGAATCAAGAAACGGTTTTGGACAATAAGGAATTTCGCTTAGACGAGCAGCTTCGGAAAGCCGTCTTAGTGTTGGAAAACAAATGGACGGAGAAAAACATCGAATTTGATATGGAAATGTCAAAACAAATCTATTACGGGAGCGAACAGCTTTTATGCCAGGTGTGGATCAATATTCTGGACAATGCCATCAAGCATTCGCCAGACGGCGGCGTCATCCATATTAACATTCGCCTGACGGATGCCATGCTTACCGTCACGATCGCAGACCATGGCGACGGAATGTCGGAAGAAGTGCAAAAGCATATGATGGAAAAATTTTATCAGGGAGACAATTCCCGCAAAGCAGAAGGAAACGGTCTTGGACTCGCCCTTGTAAAACGAATTGTTGAATTGTGCAAAGGGACAATCACGGTAGAAAGTTCTCCGGGAAAAGGTGCGGCATTCTCCGTCTCTCTTTCTAATATCCGTAAGGTGAATTTCAACGGAACGACAAAAGCATACTTTATCGGCACTTGTGCGGCGATGCCTTGGATTACTGCCCAGTATGTGGAAAAACTATGCGATGAAAAAGGGTTCTCACTGTCAGGCTTTAATTCTGTCATCATGCCGCAGGGTTATCTTGCCGGAGGCGGCACACAACCGAAAGAGGTCAATGATAAAGTTCTTAAAGAAGCAGAGCCTAAGATTACAGCCATTGCCGAAGAAATTCGGGATAAACAAATGCTTTCCAAGGAGCAGCCGGGTAAATCCATTATGTCCAAAGTGCTAAATCCCATTATGTATTCCGTAATGATTAGCGCAAAGAATTTTCGTGTTACGGAAAAATGTAACGGCTGTGGAAAATGTGAGCAGCGCTGTCCCCTGAACAATGTCAAATTGACAAACGGGAAACCTATTTGGGATAAAGAGTGTACGCACTGCATGGCGTGTATTGCCGGATGTCCCCGTGAAGCGATTGAATATGGTAAAAAGACAGTAGGCAAACCGAGATATTACTTAGGCGATGAATAAGGCAGTTAATGGAAAAACTATCGGAATCAGCGTGACAGTTTGGAATCTAGCGTTATGCAAGCAAACTTGCATAACGCTAGATTCCTTGTTTCCCCATCCCGTGAAAAGTAACTTCCAAAGCGTTTATTATTTATACGCTCTTCTTGACATTATATAAATTATATAATATAATAAACTTGTAAGGAGGAGGTTATGAAAGGAAAAGAACTTGTGAAACTTCTAAAAAAAGAAGGATGGGTATTAGAACGAGTAACCGGAAGCCATCATATCATGGTGAAAGACGGACAATCAGTATCCGTTCCAGTTCACAATACGGACATCCAGAAAGGGTTGCTTCATGCAATCATGAAGAAAACGGGACTGAAATAGAACCCTCCCTCTCCAAAAAAGAAAGGAGTTAGATATTATGACAAAAGTATATCCCGCGATTATCCATGAAGAAGAAGGTTATTGGGTGGAATTTCCCGATTTATCCGGGTGCTTCACGAACGGAAGCACGCTGGAAGAAACTATGGAAATGGCTCGTGAAGCGTTAGGTCTGTATCTCGTCAGCCTGGACGAAAACAATCAACCGATTCCCGCTCCGTCCAGCATTGCCGACATTCCAGTGGACAACGGACAAAAGACCTATATCTCCACAGACATGAATGCCTACCGCCGCGACACGAAGGCGGTAAAGAAAATGCTTTCCATTCCGGCATGGCTCGCAAAAGAAGCCGACGAACACAATATCAGCTTATCCAAGGTTTTGCAAGACGCATTAAAAGAAAAGCTGAACCTTGCTTAACAAAATTTAAAAACCGTCCAGTGTTGACGCACTGGTTTGCCCCATTTCTGCCCCATTTTTATATCGGGGCAACAAAAAAACACCAGAAACCGTTGATTTTACGGTATCTGGTGCTCTTGCTACAATGCGGAAGATGGGACTTGAACCCACACAGCTCGAAAGCTACAAGATCCTTAGTCTTGCTCGTCTGCCAGTTCCGACACTTCCGCAAACCGCAACATGCTTTTTCATGCCACAAGCTATATAATACTATCTAATGTGAAGAATGTCAATTGATTTTTTTTAATCTTTTTATGATGTCACGGGAGGACGCCCAAACAGCCGCGAAACCGTGCACTTGAAAGCGCACGTCGCCCTTTTCAAGGACTCAAATTTCTCGCTGTGGGGGCGGCCTCACTCACATTATTAAGCGAGCTTTTCCTTCGCCAACTCAACCAACGTTGCAAATCCTTCCTTGTCATTTACCGCAAGTTCGGCCAGCATCTTTCTGTTGATGTCCACGTTCGCCAGCTTCAGTCCATGCATGAACTTGCTATAGGACAATCCATTCAATCTTGCCCCTGCATTGATACGGGCAATCCAAAGTTTCCTCATCTCGCGCTTGCGCTGCTTTCTTCCCGCATAAGAAGAAGCAAGTGCCCGCATCACGGACTGCTTTGCCACTCTGTACTGCTTTGAACGAGCTCCCCTATATCCCTTTGCCAGCTTCAATACTCTGTTATGTTTCTTTCTCGCGTTCATTCCGCCTTTAATACGTGCCATTTCTTAATCCTCCTATTCTTATCCCAAATCTTACAAGTACGGCAAAATCTTCTTCATGTTCTTTACATTGGACTCGTCCATAATTGCAGACTTCCTCAAGTTTCTCTTCCTCTTGGTCGTCTTCTTTGTTAAGATATGGCTCTTATAAGCTTTATTTCTTTTCAGTTTTCCAGTACCCGTCTTTGTAAAGCGCTTTGCTGCCGCTCTGCTTGTTTTCATTTTTGGCATAATAATATCCTCCTTTTATGTGCTTTGCCTACCCTTTTAACGTTTTACGGTTAAAATCATACTCATGTTTCTGCCTTCCAGTTTCGCCGGCTTCTCAATCACGGCGACATCCGCAAGCAACCCGGCAAAGTCATCCAGAATATGCTTGCTCTGCTGTACGTGCGCCATCTCCCGGCCGCGAAAACGCAACGTGACCTTCACCTTGTTTCCCTTGGTGATAAACTTCTTCGCGTTATTCACTTTGGTATTCAAGTCATTCGTATCGATGTTCGGGGAAAGGCGTACTTCCTTGATTTCCACAATCTTCTGCTTCTTCTTCGCTTCCTTTTCTTTTCTGGTAAGCTCGTACTTGTACTTCCCGTAATCGATAATCTTGCAGACCGGTGGTTTTGCCATCGGGGCAATCTTCACCAGATCCAGCTCTGCCTCCTGTGCCTTTTTGTAAGCATCCCTGGCAGACATAATTCCTAACTGTTCCCCATCCTCACCAATCAGACGAACCTCTTTGTCTCTGATTTGTTCGTTAATCATCAACTCGCTAATTGTCGTATACCTCCGTCAAATAAATTCCTTCAGGCTTCTTCGGAACTGTCACAAAACAAACCATGTGCCATCTTGTGACGGTTCCTTATGAGAAATGAAATCAACCTTTTGTAAAACAAAAAGAGTGGAAACCATATCCACTCTGAACTTCATAACAAGCACATCCTCCCGGATGCGTCCCATCAATCAATATCATACCATAGTCACCCAATTATGCTATGGTGAGAGCGGATACTCTGCTTTCTTTTTCTCATGCTTGAATAATTTACCACATTTTCATGCGGGTGTCAACCCTTTTTTCATTAATTTCACGAACACTTAATTTCACGAACACTGATGATTTCCGCAAATTTTTCTAGTGTTTCCGTCCTTTCGCCGGTATCGTGGCGTTTAAAAAGCTTTTCCCCGTTATCGTCTTATTGAACACGATTGCGCAAATGCAAATCAGGCAACCCACGATGAATCCCGCGAAGTTAAACACCGCCGTCAAAATCAAAAGCGTCAGCCGCATGAATTTGAGGGCGTATCCCAGTTCGAAGTTCGGCTGCGTGTAGTCGGCCACGGCCACGAACGCCATGTAGAGCATCACCTCGGAATTAAACCAGCCCGACTGCACGGAAAACTCACCCATCACGATACCGGCAATCACGCTCAACGGGGTACTCAACATGTTCGGCGTGTTCAAGGCCGCCAGCCGCAATCCGTCGATGGACAGTTCCAAAATCAAGAACTGATAAATCAACGCAATATTGACCGTATCCTGTATCGCCACGAACTCAAAGATTTCCGGCAGATATTCGAGGTTTTGCATGAACAAAAAAAATACTGGTGTCAAAAAGATGGTTCCTATCGTAATCAACGCCCGTGAAAATTTCAAATACACGCCGGTGATTTTAGGGAAATAATAGT
>CATLEQ010000255.1 GCA_949915905.1 uncultured Lachnospiraceae bacterium
AGGAATCGGCGGCATCCGCGGAAACCGAAGCCATGGAGATGGAGCTGTCCCTTCAAAAGCAAGGAGAGTCGGGAGAAGTCGCTTATTCGGTTCCGCCGCTTGACTTATTAAAGCCGGGACCAAAGGCAAATAAAAATTTTGACGCGCAGCTTCGGGCGACGGCGGCAAAGCTGGAACAGACGCTTTCAAATTTCGGGGTTGGCGTGCATGTGACCAATGCAAGCTGCGGTCCGTCCGTCACGAGGTACGAGCTGCAGCCTGAGCAGGGAGTCAAGGTCAGCCGTATCGTGGGTCTGGCCGATGACATCAAGCTGAACCTGGCGGTTTCTGATTTGCGGATCGAGGCTCCGATTCCGGGCAAGGCGGCCGTGGGAATCGAGGTGCCGAATGCGGAAAATACGGCCGTCATGTTAAGGGACTTGCTGGAATCCGAGCAATTCCAGAACAGTAAGTCCAACCTGACATTCGCGGTCGGAAAGGATATCGGCGGAAAGGTGGTCGTGTCGGACATTGCCAAGATGCCCCACCTTTTGGTGGCGGGTTCCACCGGTTCCGGTAAGTCGGTCTGCATCAACACGATTATCATGAGTCTGATTTATAAGGCCGATCCGGAAGACGTCAAGCTGATCATGGTCGACCCGAAGGTGGTCGAGCTAAATGTATATAATGGAATCCCCCATTTGCTGATCCCGGTCGTGACGGATCCGCGCAAGGCGGCGGGAGCACTAAACTGGGCGGTGGCGGAGATGATGAAACGTTATCAGCAATTTGCCGAGTACAATGTGCGTGACTTGAAGGGATTTAATGAAAAAATCGCGCAGTTGCCCGATGATGAGGACAAGCCCAAGAAGATGGCACAGATTGTCATCATCGTGGACGAGCTGGCGGACTTGATGATGGTCGCGCCCAAAGACGTGGAGGGAGCCATCTGCCGTCTGGCACAGCTTGCGCGGGCGGCCGGACTTCACCTGATTTTGGCCACGCAGCGGCCAAGCGTCAACGTCATCACGGGATTGATCAAGGCCAACATGCCGTCGAGAATCGCGTTTGCGGTGTCTTCCGGCGTGGACTCGCGTACAATTATCGACATGAACGGTGCCGAAAAGCTGTTGGGCAAGGGTGACATGTTGTTTTATCCGACCGGATTTCCCAAGCCGGTGCGTATTCAGGGCTCTTTTGTTTCTGACAAGGAAGTGCAAAGCGTCGTGGAATACTTGATTGAGCATCATGGCAAGGCTTCCTACAGTGACGAGCTGGAGGAGCAGATGAGCGGAGAACTCCCATCGGAGGGCGGCACTGCCATGATGATGGGAATGGATGCCGCGGAAGGTGAAAAAGACAGCAGGGATCAGTATTTTGCGGATGCGGGGCATTTGATTATAGATAAGGACAAGGCATCCATCGGCATGCTGCAGCGGATGTTTAAAATCGGTTTCAACCGTGCCGCGCGCATCATGGACCAGCTTGCGGAGGCCGGGGTCGTGGGGCCGGAGGAAGGCACCAAACCGAGGAAGGTTTTGATGTCCGAGGAGGACTTTGAACAATATCTTACGGAAAATGCATAAGAATAGGAGGTCACGGATGAAAACAGACATTCAAATCGCACAGGAGGCAGTGATGCTGCCAATCAAGGAAGTGGCGCAGAAAGCCGGGATTGCAGAGGAAGATTTAGAGTTTTACGGAAAGTACAAGGCAAAGCTTTCCCAGGAATTCTGGGACAAGATCAAAGACCGGGAAGACGGAAAGCTGGTACTGGTCACGGCCATCAACCCGACTCCGGCAGGAGAAGGAAAGACGACGACGACCGTGGGACTGGGAGAGGCGATGGGAAAGCTTGGTAAAAATGCCATCATCGCGTTGCGCGAGCCTTCTCTTGGACCATGCTTTGGCATCAAGGGCGGTGCCGCCGGCGGCGGTTATGCGCAGGTAGTGCCGATGGAAGATTTAAACCTGCATTTCACGGGGGATTTTCATGCCATCACGTCCGCGAACAATCTGTTGGCGGCGATGCTTGACAATCACATCCAGCAGGGAAACAGCCTGCAGATTGACCCGCGCCAGGTGGTCTGGAAACGTTGCCTGGACATGAATGACCGCGTGCTTCGCAATATCGTGGTCGGTCTTGGAAACAAGATGGACGGCATGGTGCGCGAGGATCATTTTGTGATCACCGTGGCATCGGAAATCATGGCGATTCTTTGTCTCGCGGATGATTTGGCCGATTTGAAAAAGCGGCTGGGACAGATTATCGTGGCTTATAATTTTGCCGGGGAACCGGTAACCGCGGACGACTTACAGGCGACCGGGGCGATGACCGCGCTCTTGAAAGATGCCATCAAGCCGAACCTGATTCAGACGCTGGAGCACACACCGGCACTGGTACACGGAGGTCCGTTTGCCAACATCGCACATGGCTGCAACAGCGTGCGTGCGACGCGGATGGCTCTTAAAATGAGTGACATCGTGATTACGGAGGCAGGTTTTGGTGCCGACCTTGGAGCAGAGAAATTCCTTGACATCAAATGCCGGAAGGCCGGATTGAAGCCGGATGCCGTCGTTTTGGTGGCCACGGTTCGTGCGTTGAAATACAACGGGGGCGTGGCAAAGGCAGATTTGGCGAAGGAGAATCTGGACGCATTAAAGAAAGGCATCGTGAATCTGGAAAAGCATATTGAAAACCTGCAGAAATATGACGTTCCGGTCGTCGTGACTCTCAATTCCTTCGTGACGGACACGGAGGCGGAAAATGAGTTCATCCGCAAGTTCTGTGAGGAGCGCGGCTGCGAGTTCGCCCTCTCCGAAGTATGGGAGAAGGGCGGGGAGGGTGGAATCGCCCTGGCCGAGAAGCTTTTGGAAACATTGGAAAACAAGGAAAGTCATTTCCATCCATTATACGAGGACGGCTTGTCATTGAAAGAGAAAATCGAGACGGTGTCCCGGGAAATTTATGGGGCGAGAGGCGTCATCTTCGAGCCTGCGGCCGAGAAGCAGCTCGCCAAGATCGAGTCCATGGGATTCGGCTCGTTCCCGGTCTGCATGGCGAAGAACCAGTATTCGCTTTCGGATGACGCAAGCAAGCTTGGCCGGCCGACGGACTTTGACATTCACGTCCGCGAGGTGTATGTGAGCGCGGGAGCCGGCTTCGTGGTAGCATTGACCGGCGCCATCATGACGATGCCGGGCTTGCCCAAGGTACCCGCGGCCAATAACATTGACGTGACAGATGACGGAATGATTACGGGATTATTTTAAGAAAGGTAATGGCATGGCACAGTTAATTGACGGAAAACGTATTTCACAACAAATAAAGGACGAATTGAAGGCGGAAGTGGAATCCTTGAAAAATCAGGGAGTCCGCGTCTGCCTGGCGGTCATCCAGGTGGGGAGCGACCCCGCCTCGACGGTATATGTCAATAACAAGAAAAAGGCATGCGCGTATATCGGGATTGAGTCGGAGGCATACGAATTGCCTGAGGAGGTTTCCGAGGAGGAGTTGCTTTCATTGGTGGAACGGCTCAATCAGACCGAGCATGTAAATGGGATTTTGGTTCAGCTTCCGCTTCCGGCCCACATTGACGAGGACAAGGTCATCAAGACGATTTGCGCGGACAAGGACGTGGACGGCTTTCATCCGCAGAGCGTGGGCAGGCTGTGGATTGGCGAGAAGGGTTTTTTATCTTGTACGCCGGCCGGAATCATCCAGTTATTGAAGCGTTCCGGCATTGAGCTGGACGGAAAGGAATGTGTCATCGTGGGGCGAAGCAATATCGTCGGCAAGCCGATGGCGGCCTTGCTCCTTCGGGAAAATGCAACCGTCACGATTGCACATTCCCATACAAAGAATCTGAAAGAAATCACGAACCGGGCGGATGTCTTAATTGTCGCCATCGGGAAGCGGCAATTTATCGGCCCAGAATACGTCAAGGAGGGCGCGGTCGTCATTGACGTCGGCATGCACCGTGACGAAAACAACAAGCTTTGCGGTGACGTGTTGTTTTCCGAAGTGGAGAAAAAAGCTTCGGCCATCACCCCGGTTCCGGGCGGCGTGGGTCCGATGACGATTGCCATGCTGATGAATAACTGTGTGGAGACAGTACGCTGATAGGAGGAACGGATTCGATGAGATGTAGGAATTGCGGTGCCGACATTCCGGTCGGAATGCTGATTTGCCCGGACTGCGGCACGGAAGTTCAAATCGTGCCGGATTACAATCCGTTAGAAGACGTCCTCGCACGGGAAGTGAAAGGCTCGGTGGAGGGTGCCACGCGGCCGATTCGAACCGATGACATCAGGCACTACCGAGGAAGAAGCGAACAGCAGAATTCCAGATCCACGCGGGTGCTCAGCCAGAGCGAGATGGATCAGATCCGTGCGGAGCGGATGCGGCGCGCCAGACAAGATGCCAACCGCAGCGAGAAAGAACGGCAGCGTCAGTTGATGCTGCGCAAGAAGCGGGCGTTGAAAAGGCGGTTGCAGGCACTTGCCACGTTTTTTGTCTTATTGGTGCTGGTCATCGGCGTGTGTGCTTTTTTGCTTTACCAAAACTCCTATGACGGGGTGATACGGCGGGCGAACCAGGCATTGGGCAGCGGCAGCCTGTCTGAGGCGGAAGTGGCGTTCCAGCGGGCCATTCAAAAGGATTCCACGAGGCCGGAAGGGTATATCGGATTGTCCAAGGTATACATAGAACGGGAAGATTTGGAGGCGGCAGAGTCCGTGTTTTTGACGGCCGTGGGCGCGCAGCCGCTGAACGTGGCAATCTATAACGCGGCGATAGAGTTTTACGTAGAGACGGGGCAGACTGACAAAATTCCGGCCTTGTTGGAAGGCTGCGAGCAGAGTGTGCTGGAAGAACTGGAGGAGTACCAGTCAAATGCGCCGGAGTTCAGCCTGGCGGAGGGCACTTATTCGGAGGTACAGCAGGTGACGCTGACAGGGAAAGGGACGATTCACTATACGCTGGACGGTTCCGAGCCGACGGCGGACAGTCCGGTATATGACGAGCCGCTTTTATTGGATGAGGGCACGGTGGTCATCAAGGCCATCTGTGTCAATACGTTGGGGATTCCCAGCCTTTGCGTGTCGCGTACCTACACGGTGGAGATCCCTGTGGAGGACGCGCCGGCCGTGACACCGTCCACGGGACAGTACACGACTCCCACCCAGATTACGATTCAGGTGCCGGAGGGGTACACGGCGTACTATACGATGGACAATTCGGAACCGACGGCATCGTCTGCGCGCTATGAGGGACCAATCGACATGCCGGAGGGACGCACGTTTTTCGCCGCGGTCTTAGTCAGCGATTCCGGGAAGACAACCCCGGTGACAAAACGAAATTACGTGCTGACTTATGAATAAATTACTTGTGTTAAATACTTAACAGTGATATAATGTTACACTGTGAGCGTATAATAGAGTGCCGTTTGCGGCCGCGGGTCATTGCGGCAGGGGTATCGCCTCGCAAATGGCGGCTATTGCAGAAATATTCAAAGGAGGATGGTCGAAACCATGTATAAGATTTTAAAAGCAGAAAAACTGGCTGAAAAAATTTATCTGATGGACGTGCATGCACCGAGAGTGGCAAAGCACTGTCAGCCGGGACAATTCGTCATCGTGAAGATGGATGACAAAGGGGAACGGATTCCGCTTACGATTTGTGATTATGATCGTGAGGCAGGAACCATCACCATTGTATTCCAGGAGGTTGGAGCATCCACGGTTAAAATGGGTGAGTTGAAGCAAGGGGATTCTTTCCGCGACTTTGTGGGACCGCTTGGCT
>CATLEQ010000256.1 GCA_949915905.1 uncultured Lachnospiraceae bacterium
GAGCGGATATAGGGCGAGTGAGAGCATCGGGATGATGCCAATCAGTCCCATGACCCCGGCCAGCGTTAAGTCGCCAACGATGTAAATGAAATAATAGTTTGTCACGCCCATACCGGCGCAAATCTGCGATACGAGCATAATCAGCATAATCAAGTACACATATTTGTTCGTTTTTAAAACCGTGATGACATCCTTAAACTTTAGTGGTTCCGTTTCCTTTTCGGTACTCTCGTATTTTTCCGGTATCAAAAAGAAACGCAACAAGCCGAGCACGGTCAGCGGGATGGCGATCGTGAAAATCAAACGGCTCCACCCGGCCGCGTCATAAAGCACTTTTGCCTCAAACATCGGGAAGATGACGTTGAACACGATGACCCCGGCGGTCACGATGATGCCGCCGATGGAACTTAGCGCGATGTAATGTTTTTCATTGTTAAAGGCGCGAATCATGTACGGCGTTCCATTGGCGTTCAGCAACGTCGTAAATACGGACTGCGACAATGTATAGAACACGAAAATCCAGGCACACTGCGCCACGAGCGGAAAATCTTTTGGCACGCTGAACAATGCCCAGTTACAAACCCACATGCCGATCAAGGCTAATTCGTACGGGCGGCCACGCCCCAGCTTCGTGTTGGTACGGTCCACCAGGTAGCCGGCAAAGAGGTCGGTCACGCCGTCTAAAAGCTTGCTCGCCATCATGATGGTACCGACCAGTACCGGGTTGAGGCCGATGGCGTTCGTGCAGTAAATGGTCACGAAGCTCATCAAAACGGCCGAGATGCCGGAGGAAATGGTGCGGCTGTTCCACGCCAGTTGTCTGCCAAGTCCGAGCTTGTCAGGATTCTTTTCTCTTTTTTTACTTCTCATTTTTCTTCTCCTTTATTTTATATTGTCCTCGTTTATTATACTCACGACAGATTTTATCTGCCGTAAGTATCGCGCCAGACGCAGCCGCGAAGCGGCATATTTTCTTATGCGGCTGTGCGCATCATATTATACTGGGTGGCAGTTAAATCTGCCACCCAGTATAACCATAGCACCTTTGGTGGAAATCGCGTAATTACAAATTCCGTTTCCTTATAATAAATTCGTCTTAAATTGAAATTTATCATATCTAGTCGAATTTGCATAAGTTGCGTTCTACTTTTTCCAACTATTACTCGTCATTTCATGACAAGGATTCTTTCGTGATGAAAATGTGATTACTTTCTGAAATTTGTGATAACATATCTTCTTACAGAATTGTTATGATAAGCCTACGATTGCAAAAATAATATGGCAAGCATAATACAAGGAGGTAAAAAAAGTGACGCAAAAAAACAAGGTCATTTATGACGCAAAAAAGGACGTGGCATTTCAAAAACCGGTAATTGATTGCCGGGAAATCAAGGAGAGAAAGACGGCGGACGGTGGGAGTGTTGCCTACCATTACATTCACGGATTTTTTGAGGGGACGAGCGTGAAATTTTTATTTTGTTTTCCGCAAAAGGAACAATTTCAGTGGCGGTTCATCCAGCATCTTTCGCCCTTTCCGGGACCAGACGAGGAGTTGGCCGGACTAGACAAGCATGGGGAGGACGACTTCATTGCCTTTGCCCTGACGCACGGGATGGCCTACGTGGAGTCCAACATGGGATCGGGAGCGGTGTTTGGCAGCGAGCCGGACTCAACCATATTCTATCGTTCTTCGGCGGCCGTGGCCGAACATTGCCGGGTCGTGGCACAAGAATTATTTGGAGAACACAAGGTCTACGGGTTCGCGTTTGGCGGCAGCGGCGGCGGGTACAAGACGATGAGCTGCCTGGAAAACACGAACGCCTTTGACGGCGGCATCCCGTTCGTAATCGGCTCCCCGGTATCCTTGCCAAACTGCCTGACCGTCTGGGCGCACGGTGCGAGGCTGTTGCGCCATTGCTGGGAAAGAATCGTGGACGCGGCGGAACCGGGCGGCCATGACATTTACGACGGTTTGAACGAGGAGGAAGCCGCCGCCTTGAGGGAATTGATTTGCATCGGCGTGCCGCCGAGAACAATTGTCGGCCTTGGTGTAAATGACGACGGTGCGCTGCCGGTGCTTGCGCCCACCGTCCACATGATGGATCCGACATATTTCACGGATTTCTGGACGAAGCCGGGATATCTGGGAACCGCGCCGGACAGCAGCGCGGTGCGCGACCGCATCCGAATGCGCACCAAGGTGGTCGCGGCGGCAAATTCCTCTACCGAAAAAAACGGACTCAGTGAAGATAAAGCGGCAATCGACGGACGCAACGGAACCGACGACGCGTGGCAGAAGATGATGAGTGACGGCGGCAGTGCCTATATCGAGGTGGAGGAGGTACCGCGAGGGGACGACTTGTACCTGCGCGGCGTGGACATTATTTTTGAGAGCGGCAAGGCCAAAGGCCGCAAGCTTCGTCTGGGGAGCATCGAGGGTAATCGCCTGATACCCGGCATGAGCTTCGGGGCGGATGATTTCGCCCAGATTATTTCCATGATTCAGCCCGGAGACGAGATTTTGATTGACAATTCCGATTACATTGCCATCCAGACCTACCATCGCCACCAGGTGCCGGACGACTTAAGCTTCCATGCATTTGACCAGTACCGGGATACGGACGGTAAACCCATTTACCCGCAGCGCGACACCGTCATCAGCTACGGGTTTACGGCGGGGGGCTGCGGCTCCGTGCAGGACGGACAGATTCAAGGCAAGGTCATCGTAATGAACAACCTGATGGACGGGGATTTCCCGTGGCAGGCGGACTGGTATCGGCGCAAGGTGGAAGAAGTGAACGGGGAGGAATTTGCCATGAAAAACTTCCGCCTCTGGTACAACGACAATTGCCCCCATGGAGATGCCTCGGAAGTCGGGGACGACTTACGGGTCGTGTCCTACTTGGGAATGCTTCGCCAGGCGTTGCTCGACCTGGCGGATTGGACGGAAAAGGGAACCGAGCCCACGCCGACCAGCGGATATCGGTTGATTGACAACCAAGTCATTCTTGACGAGGATCCCAAGACGCGTTGCGGCGTGCAGCCGATGGTGAAATTATTGGCAGAAGGTGGTGAGTGCGCGAAGGTGAAGGCCGGAGAACAAGTTCGGTTTTACGCCGACGTCACGATGCCGGAAGCCTCCGGGGAATTTGAATCAGCGGAATTTAGCTTCGAGGGCGAGCAGGATTATCCATACACGGGGGAAGGGACGAAGACTTGGAGCGAGGAGGGCGTTCGCAGGGCGAGCGTGACGGCGACGCATGTGTTTGACAAGCCGGGAACCTATTTCCCGACGGTGCGCGTCGTTTCCAACCGCCAGAAAGGCGACGCTTACACACGGCTTAGGAACTTGTGCCGGGCGAGGGTAGTGGTGGAATAGGATTTGCCATTTGCGGGGCGCACGGCCCCGTAAGTGAATAGAATCGACCGAATATACGCGCATCCTCTTGTAATTCCGCGGGAAATCCGTTATACTTTAAGAAAATTTCCAGCTGTGTGGTTGGATGTTCTAAAGAGCATCCAACCTATTTATCCAATTCGCAAAATCCGTGCTAACGCACTCCCGTGTCTGCTAACGCAGCCACATTTTGCTCATTAATAAATGGGTTGCTAATCCAATAGGTCGTTTTCACTGCAATAAATTGCATGAAAACGACCGTCGGATTGCAACCACACAGCTGGAAAAATTTTGATTTGGAGTGCCACATCATGAATAAGGAAGGACTTTCGGACAAGCTTCGCTGGCTTAGTGACATGCTCTTATACGTTGGAAATGTATATTACATGCAGATGGACGAATCGTTTCGGCACATTTATGGAAATCTTCCCAACACGGAAATTTTCAATCTGTTCATGGCGGTGGAAAACGGGGTGGAAAGCCAGGAAATGCAGACGGAACTTTTGGAGGCGGGGGCGGGAAGCACGGATCCGTTTTTTACGGGAAAACCGACCGTCTTCACGAACACGTTGGGAATGAGTTATATTTCCACGGTCGAGGTGGAAGAACGGCGGATAAAGCGCATCCATGTATTGGGGCCGGTCTTTTTGGACGATTATTCTACGAAGAGGTTGGAAAAGGAGCTGGGAAAATTGCAGATGTCCGTGTCCAAGAAACGCCATTTTATGGATATCATCCAGCAGTTTCCGGTCATCCCGCTCAACCGTTTTTATGAATATGGGATGATGTTGCATTATTGCGTCACGGACGAAAAAATGCGCATAGACGAATTTAATTTTCCACTGCTGGAGGAAGCCAAGAAGGAGGACGGGCACATTTTGGAAAACCGCCATGGCGCGTACCTGGCGGAGCAGAAGATTTTAAAGCTGGTCGAGGAAGGAAACTTAGGCTATCGCGAGGAAATGGCGAGATTGCGCACGGTGGGGATGCAGGGCAAGCTAGCAGACGGGTATCTTCGCCAGGCCAAGAACCAGGTCATCATATTTATCGCGCTGTGCGCCCGGGCGGCCATCCGGGGCGGGATGGAGCCGGAGATTGCCTACACGTTAAACGACCAGTACGTGTTGGGAGTCGAGCAGGCGGAAAACCTGGGAAAGGTCAACCAGTTGAACCAGGCGATGTTAAACGACTTCATCGTGCGGGTGCACCGCTTACACGCACGGGGGGCGATTTCCCCGCAAATACTGTCAAGCTGCGACTATATCGGGCTGCACCTTGACGAAAAGTTAAACATCCATTTGCTGGCAAAGCGTCTGGGATATTCGGATTATTATTTTAGTTCCCGCTTTAAGAAGGAAGTCGGGATGAGCGTGCGCGACTATGTCATACAAAAACGAGTGGAGCATGCGTGCGACTTGTTAAGAAATTCTAACATGGACATCCAGGAGGTCAGCGAGAGCCTCGGATTTACCTCACGCAGTTATTTCGGCGAGGTGTTCAAGGAGCGCATGGGGATGTCGCCGGGGGAATATCGAAACAAGAACAAAGTTTGAAAGGAGAGTAGAAATGGCGGTAGAAGATGGAAAGATGCTTCAATTTGATGAAGAGATGATGAAAAAATTAATTGATGGCAGAAGGGCGAGTTTTTCAAAAATGATGGAAGACATAAAGGAGTCAGGCTATCATATCGAGGACATTCGCACGGAAGCCGGGTTTACGGCAAGGCTCGCAATCAAAAACCCACATGAAGAAACAAGGGGGATGTTCATTGTGTGTGCCGGGGGTGGATTTTTGTTCAAATCTTGGAACGAGGCATTTCCGGTGGCTGAATTTTTTTATGAAAAGGGAATCAACGTGGCCATTTTAGATTATCACGTGAATCAGGACGGCGTGATTGACATTAACTCCGAGGCTACCCGGATGGCAGGAGAAGACGGCTTGATGGCGGTGCGATATTTGCGGCATCAAGCCAAAAAATATAATCTCTTGCCAGACCACATTGCCATCGGCGGTTTTTCGGCCGGCGGGATTTTATCCGGATATGCCGCGACAAAATTTGATTATGGTTGTGTGAACGCGACGGATCCCTTGCTACAGGTGTCTTCCAGACCGGATGCGGCACTGATTCTCTATGGGGCGTTCTCGACTACCAGCAGCATTCCTGGAACTTTTGGAATGGCACGGGAAGAAATTGTTCGGGCCAACGAACTGGACAATGCTAGAAATATCCGGGTAGACAGCCCGCCGATGTTTGTGTTTCAAACCCATGAGGACGACCCTAGAATCGCATTAAATTTTTGTTATGAGCTAGCCGTACACGGAGTTCCTTATGAGATACATACGTTTGAATCGGGCGCCCATGGAGG
>CATLEQ010000257.1 GCA_949915905.1 uncultured Lachnospiraceae bacterium
AGAGTCCGTTCGTGCAACATGCCGGAATGGTACATTTAAACGGAATGCAGGCTACGACTTATGCCCGGATTCGTTCTACGGCGGGCGGTGACTTTACGAGAACCGAGCGGCAGCGTCTCGTGATTGAGAAAATCGTGGAAAAGATAAAAAAGACGGATTTACAGACGCTGGACGCGATGATCAATGAGTTGTTTTCCCATGTTTCGACCAGCTTTACACTTCCCGAAATATTGATGTACGCGACGGCGTACAAGGAGTACACGCTGGGAGAAAATACGGGATTTCCGTATTCCGACCTGCTTTCGACGGACACGGTGGGAGGATATGGGAGTATCGTGATTCCGGGTTCCCTTACAAGCAATGTGTCCAGGATGCATGAATTTTTGTTTGGCACGGAAGGATACACGCCGTCCTCGCAAGTGCAGTCCATCAGTTCGGAGATTACCTCCAAGATAAATAGTGCCAGGGGCGGAGGCAATTCTAGCAGCAGTTCGTCGAATGGAGGCGGTGGCGTGACGCAGGTGCAGGCACCGGCATCGGATCCCCAGCCGGAGCAAGGCGGGGATGATACTTCCGGTGGGGAAACCGGTGGAGGCGGTGATACTTCCGGCGGGGAAACCGGCGGAGGCGGCGATGCTTCCGGCGGGGAAGCCGGTGGAGGCGAAGCACCGTCAGGTGACGGCGGCGAGTAGAAAAATAAAAAGTTTTGGTGGACATTTGATTCAAAAGAGTGTATGCTTTATAGAGCGAGTTTGAAAAACTGACAAAAGAGAGGGTGTTTTGATGAATACGTTGAAGAGATTGGCAATCGTGTGTTTGTCTGTTTGTTTTATCGTTCCTTGCGTTGTCTTTACAAGTCATGCGGCGGACGGGACGATTTGGTTTTCCGACCCGTCGACGAGTGTGGGGGAAAACGTGGAGGTGGACCTGGTCGTAAAGGGAAACGGGGAGGCCATTGGTGACACGGACATTGTGTTAAACTATGATCCGGCCTATTTGGAGTTCATAAGCGGCGGCATCGATATAAGAAATGAAGGGAACGGCAAGCTTCATTATACGGGAAAGGGAACCGGAAGTGAGGCGGAGCTTTCCACGACGCTGGTATTTCGTGCGTTGCAGACGGGAAGCCCGCAGGTTACGGTGGAAAGTAGTTCCGGATATTTGTTTTCCGATGAGGGATTGTATTTCCAGGAGGGAAATTCTACCATTTCTATCCGGGCGGCGGCGGACGGAACGACTTCAGTGCCGGGCGGCCAGAGTGCGATGCTTACCGGTGAGACGGTCACGATAGGAGACGTGACATACACGCTGGCGGAAGATTTTATACCGGTTACCATTCCACAAGGATTTTTTGAGACGATGGTGACATATAATGGAGCAGACCGCAGGTTTGTCGCCAATGAAAACGGGGTGACGCTGGGGTATTTGAAGGATGCTTCCGGTGCGGGTGCGTTTTTCATTTACAATGCGGAAAATGCCACGTTTGCACCGTATATCGTGGTCGGGATTTCCGAGACCACGTCGATTGCCCTTTTGGATGGAACCAATGAAGTGAGTGTGCCGGAAGGCTACCAGCAGGCAGCGTTGACGGTTTCGGATTATCAGCTGACGGCGTGGCAGGACATGCAGCATGAGGGGTATTACTTGCTTTATGCGATGAACGTCTATACCGGTGCGAAGCAACTTTATAGCTATGACACGGCGGAGGGCACGTATCAGCGGTTTATCATGCCGCAAGTGGCGAATACGGACAATGCGGAAGACGACACGCAGAAGGATGATACGAAGAATTTGCTGCCATTCTTGATGGGCGGGGGAGCCGGGCTTCTCGTGATGCTGATTGTCATCATCGTGCTGGCGGTGAAATTGTTGCACAGAAACCAGGAACTGGATGACATTTATGAGGAATATGGCATCACGGACGAGGAGGAACCCGCGCCAAAGAAGGAAAAAAAAGATAAAAAGCCATCTGGCAAGGAGCGGTCGAAGAAAGAGTCTTATGAGTACGACGAAGATGATGAGTACGAGGATGACGGATACGACGAGTACGAAGATGACGAGTATGCGGAGTATGATGACGAGTACGATGAGGAATATGAGGATGACGGATATGACGACTATGATGACGACTTTGAGGAGGAAGAGTATGAAGCACCGTCTCGCCCCACTTCAAGAGGAAAGAAAGGCTCTGCGTCAACAAAAGGAAAAAAGGGATATGATTTGGAATTTATAGATTTATAGTAATGTAAAGACGGGACAGAATCGGCAAAGATGCTTGCAGGCTGTCCCGTCTGTGTGTTGGAAGTGATAGTTTGCGGCCTGACCGGCCGCGAACGGTAAGCACTCAGTGTGTTCATAATGAAAGGAGCGGATAGCAATGTGCGGAATTGTAGGATATATTGGGGAAAAGCAGGCGGCACCGATTTTGTTGGATGGTTTGTCCAAGTTGGAGTATCGCGGTTATGATTCGGCAGGAATCGCGGTTTATGACGGCGAGCAAATTCATTTGACAAAATCCAAGGGGCGGCTTAAGGTTTTGGGCGAACTGACGCATGATGGTGAGACGATGCCGGGGACGTTGGGGATTGGCCATACGAGATGGGCCACGCATGGAGAACCGTCGGATGCCAACGCACACCCGCACATGAATCGGGACAAAAGTATTGCGGTCGTGCATAACGGGATTATAGAAAATTATCTAAAATTGAAAAAACGGCTGATAGATAAAGGATATGAGTTCATGTCCGACACGGATACCGAGGTGGTGGCGCATTTGCTTGACCGTTATTACGATGGCAATCCTTTAGCGGCGATTATTAAGGTGATGCACCGTATGGAGGGTTCCTATGCGTTGGGAATCGTGTTTAAGGATCATCCGGACCAGTTGTTTGCGGTTCGCAAGGACAGCCCGCTAATCGTAGGACACACGCAGGGGGGAAATATCATTGCCTCCGATGTGCCGGCCGTTCTTAAATACACGAGGGACGTGTATTTTATGGAAAACGAGGAAGTGGTTTGCATCCGGCGTGATTCATTAGAGTTTTACAATGTGGATGAGGAGCAGATTGAGAAGGAGCCGGTTCACATTGATTGGGATGTTGACGCGGCGGAAAAGGGCGGTTACGAGCATTTTATGCTGAAGGAAATGTATGAGCAGCCCAAAGCAATCACGGATACCATTTCGCCTAGAATTAAAGGGCGTGACATTGTAATCGAAGAGCTGGGAATGACGGACGAGGAAATCCGGCAGATTGGGAAAATTATGATTGTCGCCTGCGGATCGGCCTATCATGCCGGAGTAACCGGAAAATATGTGTTGGAAGGCATGGCAAAGATACCGGTCGAGGTGGATTTGGCATCCGAATTTCGTTATCGGGATCCACTTTTAGATGAAAAGACGTTGGTGATTATCATTAGCCAGTCGGGCGAGACGGCGGATTCCCTGGCCGCCCTGCGGGAGTCTAAGGAGCGCGGGGCGAAGGTGTTGGGAATTGTAAACGTGATTGGAAGCTCGATTGCCAGAGAGGCGGACAACGTGATGTATACCTGGGCGGGGCCGGAAATCGCGGTGGCCACGACGAAGGCATACTCGTGTCAGTTGATAGCCTTGTATTTGCTGGCGATGAAGTTTGCCGCGGCGCGCGGCACCGTTACCGAAAAGGAGATGGACGCTTACATTGACGATTTGAAGCGGATTCCCGACCAGGTGGAAATGCTTTTGAATAATAAGAACCGGATTCAGAAATTTGCCAACCGATACCTGGCGGCAATCGACGTGTTTTTTATCGGGCGAGGTGTGGATTATGCGATTTCGCTGGAAGGGTCGTTAAAGCTGAAAGAGATTTCCTACATCCATTCGGAGGCGTATGCGGCCGGAGAATTGAAACACGGAACGATTTCTCTGATTGAGGACGGAACTCTCGTGGTCGCGGTTCTCACGCAGGAGAAGTTATATAAGAAAATGCTCAGTAACATGGTGGAGGTGCGGACCAGGGGGGCGTTCGTGCTGGCCGTGACAAACGAGGGAAACGACGAGGTGGAACGTGCCGCGGATTATGTGATTTACGTGCCGCGGACAAATTCGTATTTTGCGAATTCATTGGCCATCGTGCCGCTGCAGTTATTTGGCTATTATATCGCCGTCGGAAAAGGGTGTGACGTGGATAAACCGCGTAATCTTGCGAAATCCGTGACGGTGGAGTAGGGATTGCCATCTAAAATGTAAACAAAACGCAAAAGGGAATCCGTGTGGCGATATTGGAAAAAGGTCTGTGTTTTTTCATGGAATATACACAGTTTCATCACAAAGAGCGGTTATGATGTCATCATAACTTAAAAGAAAGGGATGAAATGATTATGGATGAGAAATATAATTATTATGGCCCAAGTGGATACCATGAAGAATCAAATGGCACGTACGGGAATTTTCAGTATGTTCCGCCAAAGCAGGAGGTCGTCAAAAAGAAAAAGAAGATGCCAAAGCTGGTAAAATGGCTTTTGATGGCGGCTTTGTTTGGCCTGGTGTCGGGGAGCGTGTTCCTCGGGGTGAACATGATTGGCAATCGGTTGTTGAATTCGAACGGATCGGGCAACGGGGATGTAATATCGCCGGGAGACGTTGCAGGGAATAATGCGATGCTGACACGTACTTCCAGCGTGGTGACCTCGGACGTGTCCGGCATCGTGGAGGAGGTAATGCCTTCCGTCGTGTCGATTACGAATATGAGCGTGCAGCAGGTTCAGAGTTATTTTGGCGGGATTTCGCAGTATAACAGTACCAGTGCCGGAACCGGTATCATTGTTGCACAGACGGAGGAAGAACTTCTGATTGTGACAAATTATCATGTGATTGCCGGGAGTGAGACGCTGACGGTTACATTTTGTGACAACACAAATGTCGAGGCAGACGTAAAGGGCAGTGATTCGGAGTATGACATCGCGGTAATTGCCGTGCCGCTTTCGGATATTTCGGAGGAGACAATGTCAAAAATCGCGGTGGCGAAGCTGGGAGATTCTACGCAGTTGAAGGTGGGAGAGCCTGCCATTGCCATCGGAAATGCCTTGGGATATGGGCAGTCCGTTACAACCGGAGTCATCAGTGCGATAGGTGTAAGCAGCAGCACGGTAAATTCTGAACAAGGGATGGGAACTTCGGATGCCGATGGTGAAGATACGGTTAAATTGATTCAAACCGATGCCGCGATTAATCCTGGAAACAGCGGCGGCGCCCTGGTGAATGCCAACGGCGAGGTGATTGCCATTAACTCGGCTAAAATAGCCGGCAGCACGGTTGAGGGGATGGGCTATGCGATTCCCATCAGTGACGTGTCGGACATTATTCATAATTTGATGAATCAAAAGACGAAGCATAGAGTAGAGGAAGGCGAGCAGGGATATCTTGGAATCCGTGGATATGATGTTGCCAGTGAGAGTTCCAGAAGATATAATATGCCGACGGGCGTTTATGTGGCCGAGGTCATTGACGGCGGCGGTGCAAAAGAAGCGGGTATTCGGAAAGGGAACATTATCACGGCAATCGGCGGAACCAGGGTGGAGAGCATGAGCGCGCTTAAGAAAGAGCTGGAGTATTATGCACAAGGAGAGACGGTCGAGGTGACGATTGCCATTCCGCAGAGTGACGGAGAGTACGGGAAAGAGGTAGTTGAGGTCACGCTGGGGACAAGCGCGGAGTAAATTGGATGCT